>JAPLKR010000084.1 GCA_026387965.1 Fusobacteriota bacterium
GAATCCTTTCATAGCATCTTGAAAAATGAACTCGTTTATCATGAAAAATATAAGACGAGACAGCAAGCGATTGATAGCATCACTGAGTATATCTTGCATTTTTATAATTCTAATAGAATTCATGGGGCTATCAATGATTGTACCCCTATTCAATTTGAAAAAATATTCTATGTCTCTAAATCTAAAAAAGTTAGTTAATTTGTTCGGATTTGATGCGTCCACTTTCTTGACACAATACCAGTTCTATCTTTTTACAAATCTTATAACAAAAATAATTCAAATTAAAAAAGAGCCACTAGCTCTTTTTTTAATTTACAATAGAAGCCACTAAAAGTAGAATCCCTACAACGGCACTAACCATTGGATAAATTCCCCTATGTTTTTTCAAACTATTTGATTTATATATTGCAACCACTGGAACAAAAAATATAAATACTACCATTAATGGGGAGATTACATGCGTAATAAACGATATAATATTTAAATTTAAAATAATACAGAAATAAAGCACCACTAAAATACCGATAGTGACGTATTTTCTATTGATGCCCTTACCACTTAGCCTCATCCAAATTCCATCTATAACACCTAAAATATTAGCATACAAACTGGTTACCATAGCAAGAAGCGCAATAATAAACCCTGAAAATATTGAAAATCTTGCAACCAGACTGCCTTTCGCACTAAGTCCAATTACCGCAAGAGCCGTCAAATTATGACTCGTTGCATAATTTAAACTACTTGGTGATAGAGCAAACAATGCTGACGTTATAAACAGTATCAACACCAGAAACAATGCCAAAATAGATAATAAATTTGACTTATTCGCTCTCTTAAAATTACTTTCTGTCTCCTCAGAATAACGCGTTTGAAAGTACCGACTCATCGACCCAATGGCTGAAAAAAATGTTGCTCCAAATATCAATATTGGAAGTAACTCCAAAACTCCCATCGGAAGCGATTTTATAGAAAAACGCATGTAATGTGTTATGTAACTTGGGTTCCACAATGGAATAAACATCACAACTAAAATCAAAAGTACAATTATTTTAACTACTACGATCTTCTCGTTAATTATTAAAAGAATTTTCTCACTTAAAAGTAATGGTATCGATATAATTAAAAGTGCGATTCCTACATAGATGGGGTTCGTTTCAATATTTCCAGATACAATATGATAGCTTTGAAGCATCGCTGCAATATTTGTTGTAGATCCTAATCCTAAAATAACAACAATAGTAAATACCAAAATGAGAAAAAAAATCGATAAAAAGAATCCTGCTCTCTTACCTAAATGATAATCTATCGCAGAATCATAGCTTAAACAATCTGGCGTCGTCATCGTCATAACAATCATCATTTTTTGACCAACAAAGGTGCCTCCTAATGATATAATTATTGCAACATATGTCGTCCAAAGCGATACTTCGCCCGCTTTAAGCGGTAGAAGTAATATCCCAGAGCCAATAGCGGACCCCAAAAAAAGGAATATCCACTCTCGTATCTCTTTTTTTTCCTGTAACCCTTCCATTTTTATCTCCTAAATTATTTGTTCGTTTCAAAAATTATATCATACTTACATAAAAAAATACACATCACTTTGACCATTTCTGCAATAGATTTATGATGTGCTTTTTTCTAAATAGTATCTTAATTATTACATTAAATATAAAGTTGTAACATAAAATCTATCATACTTATAATTTCTTTCTCATATCTTGGTCATTTTAAAAAGGTTCTGAATGCAATTGCTGCTTTCAAAACCTTTTGTTGTTAATATATTAACTGTACAGAAATTAACTGTTTTTACAAAAACAAACAATAATTCTTTCAATTCTGATTTATTATTACTTGGTTGTTTAATAGTTGAAGATTATTATAAGGAATTGACGTGTATTCCCAAAAAGGTATGACGGTGAATTTCACCACTATACTTTGATGAGCCTGTACGTAAATCGGTGTGCTTGGTGACCATTCTGCATTTCCACTATATGTTGTATCGATATTTTTGTAACACCCATCATTAACATTTGAATTATACTTGAGCGCATTACCCTCAGAATCTTCTGTAATACCCGGAACTAAGTAGGTCCATCCTCCCGGAAGAGATGGATAACCCATCATCAAATTTGTACAAACGGGAATGCTTGGTGAAACTTTATTATCTATATCGGCCTCTTGATTAATAAGAGCATTTTGATAGGAACAAGTCATCACAGGGAATGCGTTTTCAACTGTTATTGTATTAATTTCTTTAGGAATTGACGTCATGTTTGTAATGGTTGTATCCCATTCATAGCAATTGTATTTACTTTTACTAACATTAACGCTAAAATCTGAAGAAGCCTTTAAATTGCAATCATGTTTTTGATCATAGCAAGCGTATATACCCTCTCCAAAACTATTTGTTATATTTTTTCCTGTTTCCTCGTACACATAATATAGCGAATCTGTTAAACTACATTTGATATTTTCTTTTTGAGCTAATGCATATGTGGCAGCTGTTAATATATGTGGAATTTCATCTACACAACTATCAAGGGTTAAATATGCTCCAAAAACTTGAGTTGCGCCACTATTTATTAAAGCGTATCCAATATTTGAAAAACCATAACAACTACCAAGAATTATTGCTGCATTTCCATTAATCTCCTTCTTATTTGTTTTGGCATAATTTAATATTGTATCCATGCCATACCCAACTCCAAAAAGACCTGAATCAACATTGGCAGAATTCGCGCTACCATGACTCAATAACAAAGCTGTTGTTAGATTTGGAGAAAAGAGATAGTTGTTAATATTATCAGGCGTTGCCCCATTATCAAAAATCATAACATATGAAATACCGTTTGCATTTAAAAACTTAGTGAGGTAGGTCTCAATATAATAAAAATTCCAAGCACTCGCCGGATTGTTCGCCTCAGGAGCTAAATATAAAAAGAATTGTTCACTTGCTGGTGGTAAATTATCAGGAAGCGAAGTATAACATTGAGGTGCCTCGAGATTCCCATTCGAGTCAAGATTGGTCAGCATAACTACATTTCCAATATCTTGTTGAACTGTAAGATAATTTGGTTGAGTATAAGCAGAATATTGAGGATTATTATCTTGCTGGTTTAAAAGTGTTTGCATTTGATTATTAAAAGAACTATTATTGGTCAACACATTCGAACAATAGTTGTTTGAAATTGATGAAACTAAAGGTGTTGTTGGTATGTTTTTAAGTTGCGGGCCTATCTCATCAATTCCTGCTACAGAAGGTACAGAAGACCCAGAAGGTTCAGATAAAAATATACCTGTAATTCCAGTCATATTTGTCGAAAAGTGATATGGATGATTTGCTTGAAGCGTTATTCCGGTAGTTTGTGGACAAAAACTACAAAAATTAGTGCCGCTAGTAAAATTTATTCCAATCCACGCATTAGAAAAATTATCACTAAATTCTTCGGTTGGCATATAGTCTGGATCATATGTGATATATATCTGGTCAGTTGGTGAAAAGTAAAAATTCTTAGACAGTTGAAATGTGATAACCGGTCCAACTGATGATGCCCCCGAAATGCCTTCGCCACACTTTAGCGGACCATCAGCAAATAGCGCAATTGAAATAATAAAAATCGCACACAAAATAATTAGCTTTCTCTCTGAAAATTTTATAAATTTTATTGTTGTTTCTTTCATTAGCACAGCTCCTTAATTTTTAGAATAATTAAATGTGAATATACTTTTTAATATATCGTTCCCTATATAATAACAATCATGTTCTGCGGTGTCAATTCCAAAATGACCTTTTTTATATTAACATGCAATAATGCACCACCAATGTGCACTTTGTAAATATTGAACGGATTCCTCATTTTCGCTCTAAATTTAATGAACCCAATAAAAAGCTAACACAGCACCTTTTAATCAAGGGCTCATGTTAGCTATATCACTATAACCATATTATTTTGTAATTCAATGACTCTAAATAAACTCTTTTAGTTTTTTACGCTTATTGGGATGACGTAATTTTTTCAGAGATTTTACCTCAATTTGGCGAATACGTTCACGCGTAACTTTAAAAATTTCTCCAACTTGCTCTAATGTTCTTGGATATTGTGTCACATCGGCATTTGGAGATTGTTCTTTTAGCTCTGCAATTTCATCCTCATTAAGATCTAATCCATAACGCAGCTTAATAACCAATGCTTCTCTTCTACTTAGAGATTTCAATATTCCATTTAGTTGCTCTTTAAGCATATTTTTTTGAGTCTCTTCATAAGGATTGGAAATTTTATTATCCTCAATAAAATCTCCAAGCTCACTATCCTCTTCACTTCCTACAGGGGTTTCAAGCGATATAGGGTCTTGATTCATCTCTAAAATCTCTTTTACCTTTTCAGCATCTAAATCCAAACGCTTTGCAAGCTCTTCTGGCTCAGGCTCTCGTCCGGTTTCTTGTAAAAAAAGCCGTGTTTCACGTTTGATTTTATTAATTGTTTCAATCATATGAACTGGAATGCGAATCGTTCTACCTTGGTCCGCTATCGCTCTAGTAATCGCTTGGCGAATCCACCATGTGGCATAAGTTGAAAATTTAAACCCTTTTTCATGTTCAAATTTTTCTACCGCTTTCATCAAGCCCATATTACCCTCTTGAATCAAGTCGAGTAGTTTTAGCCCTCTATTTACATATTTTTTTGCAATGCTCACAACAAGTCGCAAATTTGATTCAATCAAGCGCTGTTTCGCATCCTCATCACCTTTCGAAGAAAGTCTTGCAAGTTCAAGCTCTTGCGCCGTATCCAGTAGAGGAACCTCTCCGATTTCTCGAAGATACATTTTAATGGGTTCATCTACATCTTGAGGAGGAACAAGTTTAAGGAGATTATCCGCTTTACTCTCTTCTTCGTCCGGCAAATCCTCTTCGATCGCAACAAAATCGTCGGATTCCTCCTCAGAGTCAGAGACAACATCCTCTACTACAAGATCTTTTTTCTTTCTCTTTTTCTTGGGTGATTTATCTTCTGATTGGATAACACGAATACCGAAATTTTCAAACCCCTTTATGAGCATTTCTAATCCTTCTAGATTAAAATTATCTGGAAGGTTGGCATTAATCTCTTCTAAAGTTATTTTACCTTGAGATCTGGCTGTTCTTACAAGCTGTAATAACTTTGGATCTTTAAAAATTTCCTTATCATCCATGCTTAATGCCTCCATTATTTTTTAATGTCATTTGTATTTCTCTAATTCTTGAAAAAATACCTTGTCTCTCTTCTATTGTTACTTCAACACCATGAGCTCGCGCTTGTAGTGTCATTAGCTCTTCAGTTAAGACGATATTTCTCCACTGAGAAATCAAATCACTTTTTAATTCGTCAAAATTTTCTATTTCTGTTTTCATAGAAAGCTCTATAACTTCTTCTATTTCATCGACTTCAAATAGTTTCATCATTTTTAACGCATCATTTATATCCATGTCATCTAAAAAATCATAATATTTTTGAAATTTATCATTCATAAACTCAACACCAAATACTTCAAATTCTTTTTTAAGCTTCGGTGAGTGAATCAACAATCGCATTGTTTCTCTTTCAAGAACACTCTGCTTATCGATGCTAATTTCCACTAGTTTTGAGCGATTTTGACTCCCATAGCTGGCATGTTTTTCAACCATTTTAATACCCTTAGCAACAAATGGTAAATCCATTAAAATTGCATTGTAGGGTATATTTAAATAATCAGATAATTTTTTACTATATACATCATACTCAAGCCCTTGAGTAACGCATTCAAAAAAAGGTTTAAACCTTTTTATAATCTCTTTTTTTCCCTCTAGAGTATCTAACTGCAATGGTTGAGAATACCTTGAATAGAGATAATCAAATACTTCTTGCGAATCTTTTAATCTCTCGACAAATGCATTCTTTCCAAATTTTTTTATATACTCATCTGGGTCTTTCGCGTCTAATAACTTTAACCTTTTTATATTAAAACCTGCTTTTTTAAATAGAATTGACAATTGTTCACTCGCCACTTCACCAGCTAAATCCATATCAAACCCAATTACAACATTTTTGGTATATTTTGAAATCATTTTAAGATGTTCTTTTGTAAATGCTGTTCCCAGTGATGCCACACAATTTTTTAGACCCAATTGATGAAGTGATAATGTATCCATATATCCTTCGGTCACAATAACAAAATCGCGTTTTTTAATGAACTCACCCTTCTTAATTAAACCATAAAGCAGCTGATTTTTCTTAAATATGTTAGATTCAATCGAATTAATGTATTTAACACTGTTGCCATCTACTGCGCGACCACCAAATCCAGCGACTCTATTTGCTTCGTTTAGAATTGGAAAAATAGCTCTATTTCTAAAAAAATCAAATATTTTTCCTTCTTTTCCTTCACTGACTAGACCTAACTCAATAAGCTCTTCAACTAAATATCCCGCTTGAAGCATTTCTGAAGATAAACCTTCCCAAGAATCAGGGGCATATCCTAAATAATTTTTTTCAATACTCTCCTCTGATAATCCACGCTTTAGAAAGTACTCTAGGCCAATTTTTCCTTCATCTAAACTGAGTTGACGTTGAAAATACTCCATAGCATAATGTAGTATTTCAAATTGTCTACTCTCTTTTTTTGAAGTTTCTATATCTTGCTCGCTTCTTTTCGAGAGTGTAATGCCATATTTCTCTGCTAAAAATATCAAACTTTCAACATAACTCAAATTTTCTCTGTACATGATAAATTGAATCACTGATCCCGATTTGCCACATCCAAAGCATTTAAAGATCTTTTTATTTTGACTCACCACAAAAGAGGGCGTATTTTCGCCGTGGAATGGGCATAATCCCTTATAATTTACCCCCGTTCGGGTTAATTTTACATGATCGCCAATTTCCGTAACGATATCTACTTCTTGAACTATTTTTTCGCTATCGCTCAACATATTTTCCTTTAACATAACTTAAAAAGCTAGCTGTTTTTCAGCTAGTTACACTTCACTTATTAAATAGAGAACAAGCATGAAAGGAATTAATCTTTCATGCTTTACATTTTACTCTTGCTCTGCTACGTATGGTAGTAATGCAATATTTCTTGCTCTTTTAATCGCTTGAGATACTTTTCTTTGGTGTTTAGCACATGTTCCACTGATTCTACCAGAAAGAATTTTACCTTTATCGTTTGTAAACTTTTTCAAAAGTTCAAGATTTTTGTAATCAACAGTTGTTATTTTATCTTTACAAAACATACACTGTTTTTTTCTACGTTTTTTGAAGCCTCTTTCAACGTAACTCATTCTATACCTCCATTAGTTTAAAATGGAAATCCATCATCTTCAATATCGCCCTTTTGGGAAAAACTATTTACATTTGATTTTTCACTTTGTGTTTTGCTTTCAAGAAGCTCAACCCGCGTTACTACAACTTCTGTAATTCTTCTTTTCAGATTAGAACTATCTTCATAACTTCTAACCTCTAAACGACCTTGAATACCTATTTTATTTCCTTTTTTTGTATAATCGCCAATTAATTCTGCATCCTTTTCCCAAGCGACGCAATTGATAAAATCAGCATCTTGTCTTGTTCGACTAACCGCCAACGTAAATCTACTAAAGGCTTTTCCACCTTGTGTATATTTTAACTCTGGATCAGCTACAAGACGACCTATTAAAATAACTATATTCATTGAACGTTATCCTGATTACTCTTCAATTTTAACGATCATATATTTAATTACTTCTTCAGTAATATTTAGACGGTTTTCAACTTCTACAAGTTCAATGCCATTTGACATAAAGGTAAACAGAACATAAACACCTGTTTTTTTCTTAGCTACCTCATATGCGAGTTTTTTCTCACCCATTAAATCGATTTTAAGTTCAGTTGCACCTGCTGCTACTACCATATCTTGTACTTTTACAATAACGGCACTTCTTTGCTCTTCTGTCGTTTCTGGGTTAATGATAAACATTAATTCATACTTACGCATTTTTGTGTTGCCTCCTTCCCTCGGTTTTCGCCCAACTCGTGTTAAGCGGGAATGTGTTTTATAAACACTCAACTATTATAACACATTTTAAAGTTACTTGCAAGAATAAACTTCGGGATTTTGCATCTCCTCTAGAAACACTCGATACTATTCTCAACAATATCATGAAAACATCTGTAAATGCAAATAAAAGAGCCCCACTTAGATTATCTACATAATCTTAGCGGGGCTCTTTATCCTCTGAAACGACTAAAACTCCTATTTTCAATCCTGAAATTACATTTAAACACTATATAAAATCTCTCTTAATCATTATACTATAGGCTAACCGTATCTGCTGCCATTTGCGTATAAACTTCATTGTTAAAATTATATACCGCTACTTTTGTAGCCGATGAAGGCGTTTTATCCGGTATTGTAATGATTACAAAATTTTCAGTTGAAGCTCCTGGATTGTTATCAATCCAAGTTCCAGAATTTGCATAAATTGTTTTTTGTCCTTTACTATTGGTCGAAGAAATGAGAGTGGCGCGATGATTATGACCAAAAACAACAATTCTTTTATTCGAGTTCGGATTTGCAAGATATTGTGTAAACGCCGTATTATCAAGTTCATCAGCGCTTGCTGCATTTGCAATTGCATGTTCTGTTGGAATAAGTACCGCTACCAAATTATTTTTTTGCCTTTGTTCCCACGTGTTTTGAGAATTATTAAAAAGATTAACCTGTATTTCACTCGTTGGAGTCGTTTGATACGGCAGCAAATCGTTAACAGAATAATTTCCTTTAAACCCATTAACATTGGTAACAATTATTTTATCGCCAAAACTCTCGTTTATTGGAAATATACTCATCGTCCATTTCCACAATTGAAAATACGCATAAAGCTGTTGCTGACTTTGACTGCTTGTGCTAATTAGAGTCACATTCGGTATTGGGGATGTGTTTTTAGTGCTATTTTCCACTAAATGCAAAGTTCCAATTCTTGTGAAAAAATATCCTGGAGGCAAAATAGTCCCCGGAGCTATATCTTGATTTGAAATCATATCCGGTGCACAAAAGAAATTATACCTATGCCCGTGCTCAATTGCGAGTTGTGGAATATCACTCGATAAATACGTACCAAGTCCTAACTGTTTGTCACGCATTTGAATCACACCAGGAAGTAAAAGATCAATATTTTCTTGAGTAATTGTTAAATCATGATTTCCTGGAATATAAATCACTTTTATTTTTCCATCTTTAATAATATTGTTAAAAGCTGTTATAACTCCTTGATTAGTCAACGCTACACGCTTAATAAAATCACTCTGCCCTTTACCCTGATACGTGTCAATATTAGCAGGTACAAACCACTCATCTACTAAATCTCCCCCAATAACCAGTTCTTTTACATTTGATGAAGCTCTGATATTGACAAGGAGTTGCTGGAGAGCTGGAAGGTTTGTTTTTAGCTCCGAATAAGAGGGGTCAGCCCCCATGTGAAGATCACTGATAACAACAATTTCATTTCTCCCTGAACTTCCATTATTAAATGGATTAGGCACATTAGTTATTACAGAGCTCCCACTCATAGCATAGGAAAATTGAAGTAAAGCAATCATCGAAAATACAAATGTTAGTATAAACGATATTTTGGATTTTTTCATTTTAATATCCTCCTTATTCGTCGTGATATATCAATAATAGCATACAACAAATATAAATCAACATAATTAATATTAATGTTTTATAAATACCTTCTTTTATCTCCACTAATATAGCATTTTCACAACTAACCTTGACTCATGTCTTGTCGACCAAAGCGGAGACATCTATTCATTGAAAAATAGCTCTCTCAACTTGGCTCAAGATGACATACAAAAAATGTCCAGTTTTGTTTTTGATTTGTAATAGTAAAAAAATACGTTTATTTAATTTATATTTTTATAAAACTCATCTTCTATAATTTTTTGTAGTGTAATGTGAAGCATTGAACGCTCTGCTTTACTCATATTCTCCGTTTCAATTTCAGAATGTACTATCATTTTAACATGTACCCCAGCATTCACTTTTTTCTTTGGTTTCGGTGTAAAAATATTTTGTGTTCCAATCATTGTTACGGGAATAATTGCAGCATTGGTTGTCAAGGCAATTTTCATGCTTCCTTTTTTAAACTCTGTAATTACATCGCTTCGTGTACCTTGTGGAAATATCGCAATAGACTTACCGCTTTCCACTTTTTCTACAGCAGCTTTAAGCATTTTAACCGCTTCTCTTGGACTCTCTCTATCTAAAAAAACACAACCGATCAATTTCATCCACATATTAAAAAACTTTATATTTGCCAGTTCTAACTTGGCAACAAACCCTACTGGTTTGAAGAAATATCCTAAAATTACGGGAATATCCATATTACTTTGATGATTGGAAATAAACACAAAAGCTCTATCCTTAAAGCGCTCTTTTATCGTTGGGTCTTTATAAATTACCTCAATTTTTGCGCCTGTTGGTCTGACAAACCATCTACCCCAACTCTTCGCAATAATACACGCAAATCTTTCACCCAAACTTCTTTTTCCTATTTTGATAAAAAACCAAATAAAAGGAAATAAAAGCAATGTATCAACGGTTAAGTGCGCAACCACTGCAATATTCACTAAATATTTTCTAAACACCGCTCCTCCTCTCGCTAAACTCTCGCTATAAACTGATTAAAAAACTCCCACAACACATCTGCTTTTGCATCTTCACCATTGAAATATAAATATGGCTTTCCTGCGCTGCTTCCCTCTGCAATTTCTTTGAGTATGGGAAATTTCAAAAAGTCCCGAGCCCCAACTTCCTCTAACCCATTATAAATAATCATAGGTTTTTTATCTGAAACTACCATTTTATTCAAATATTTTTCTCCTGCATCGATACTTTGTACCACAAAAATATTTTGAAGTTCTAAAATAACACTTAGTTGGGTTTGAACCCAATCTTCATTTTCTTTTGAGCAGTTAATCAACATAATATCAAATTTAGAATAGTACATTCCATGCCATTGAATTAGGCGCTCTGCTTTATTTTCAGAAATGGCTAACAAATCCGCAATAACACAATCAGAAACATAAGAATACACATCTTTTATTTCTTGATTTTTAACTCCAAGGTAAGAAAATAGTTTTCTATCTTCATCAATATTAACGACACATACGCGCTCGCCATTCAAAATCAAACCGAGTAGAATATTACTAAAAATTGTCGCTTTTCCACTGTTCTTTTTTTCATGAGTAAATAATAATGCTTTCACAAACTCTCCTAAATTTTTTTGATATTTTAAAAAAAAACTCTCGCCACTTCATCTACTCTTGAACTATCCTTAAAAAGAATGCTTGCAGCACCTTCGGGGGAAATAACAGAATAGTAGCTATTCTCAAGAATCAACACTTGATTTCCGACACCGAGTGCTAATGCTCCACCGCTTCCCCCCTCTCCTATTACAATGGAAATTATAGGACTTGAAATTTCAAACATTTCAAGAAGGTTTCTTGCAATTGCTTCCCCTTGACCGCGCTCTTCAGCACCAAGTCCAGGATACGCTCCTGCTGTATCAATAAAAGAAATGATAGGAATATTAAAACGATCTGCGAGCTTCATTAAACGAAGTGCTTTACGATACCCCTCCGGGTGTCCCATTCCGAAATTTCTCATAATACTCTCTTCGATTCCACGACCTTTTTGATTCCCAATTATGACCACAGGATTTCCTGAAATTTTACCAAGACCACCTATTATTGCTGTATCATCTCTAAAAAGCCTGTCTCCATGTAGTTCAACAAAATCATCCACAATCATAGAAACATATTCTAAACTATTTGGACGATTTGGGTGTCGCGCTATTTGAACTTTTTGGATTACAGAAAGATTAGAATATATGTCTTTTAATTCTACATCAATTTCATTTTGCATTCTATTAATTTCAACATTTAAATCTAATTGACGCTCTTCGGCAAACACTTTCAATTCATCTAGTTTTTTCGCCTTATCTTCAATTGATTTTTCAAAACTTAAAAACATTTTCCCTCCAACCTTGAAAAATACATATTTCCATATTTTTTCTATTTAATATATTTTTGAATTTGATATTCATATAACCCTTTTCCCCATAGTTTAGCAACTACATTTGATACAATTGCTGCTACAATAATTGGGAGAACAAAAACTTGTGACGACGTAATCTCAAGCACCATAACAATAGCTGTCGCTGGCGCTCTTGTTAGTGCCGCTAAAAATGCAACCATGCCTAAAAGATAGTATTGTTGAGGGTTACTAATTGCAAAAAATGTGTGTACTAATCCACCAACGCCATTTCCAATTGAAAGTGCTGTTGCAAAATATCCCCCAGGTATGCCTGCATTTGTAGTTAATATCGCACTCCCCATTTTAGCAAAAACGTAGTAAAATGGTAAATTCATCTGCCCTGATAGCGCCAGTCTACTTTCATAGTAACCGTTTCCAAATGAAAGTCCATGTGATAAAATTCCAATAATGGCAACTAACACGCCACAAATTAAGGCATTTTTATAAGGATTTTTTTTTCTCCATCTTACCAATTTTGAATCATCTAACATAAGTTTTTTGACACTTATGGTAAATAAAACTGAAAACACGCCTGCAATAATTCCAATAATAATAGCCACTAAATATATTGATTGATTGTATTCTAAATGTTCGCGGGAGACTCTACCAAAATATGAATAATTTCCTAAAATACCCGTTGCAACGACACAACTTACCGCAACACATGTAATAGCTAAAAACTTAAATTTTATTTTAGATGATTTTATTAACTCTTCAAAAACAAATACAATTCCACCAAGTGGTGTATTAAATGCACAGGCCAACCCTGCGGCGGCGCCAATAACTAGAAAAAATCTTCTACGTAGCTCTGAAAAATTTTTCCCAACTATATCCATAATGCTCGCACCTATTTGAACAGTCGCACCCTCGCGTCCCAAGGTTCCCCCGCTCAGAGTGCCCAGAGAAATCAACAATATTTTTGAAAATATAGCTCTTATTCTAAAATGCTCCTCTAAATTCTCAAATTTCATTCTAGAAATGGCTAGAGATTGGGGAATACCGCTGCCTTCCGCTTCTGGGAAATATCGTTTTAACAGAAACACAATCCCCGTCATTAGTAGTGGGGTATATACAACTAACCACCAACCGATAGTGTGTTCAATCAGCTGAAATAAACTAAACGAATAGTGTACCGTTTCAATAAAAAATACCGAGATCGCTCCAATTACAATTGCAAGTAAAATACACTCTAGATTGTATTTTAAATAGTTCTTCTTGAATAAGTGTGACATCATTTCCACCTTTAAAATATTTAAAATCCTAAATTCGAAAGTATTTTATGCACTGTGTTTTTTAGCTCTTTTCGCTCGGAAATCACATCTATCATTCCATGTTCTAGTAAAAATTCCGCCGTTTGAAATCCGATAGGTAATTTCTGTTTTATAGTTTGCTCAATAACGCGTGGGCCAGCAAAACCAATCAAAGTGCCTGGTTCCGTAATATTAATGTCCCCCAGCATGGCAAAACTCGCCGTTACCCCTCCCATTGTAGGGTTGGTTGGAATAGAAATAAAAGGCATTTTAGTTTCTCTTAATCGCTCTAAAGCACCACTTGTTTTTGCCATCTGCATTAGTGAAAGAATTCCTTCTTGCATACGTGCTCCACCACTCGCGGAAACCACAATAACCGGCATTTTATGTAAAATCCCTACTTCTATTGCTCGCGTAATTTTTTCACCTACAACAATTCCCATGCTGCCACCAATGAAATTAAATTCCATTACTGCAATACTTACAGGAATCCCGTTTAATTTTCCAATTCCAGAAATTACACCGTCTTTCATGTCCGTTTTTTCTTGACTAATAGATAATTTTTCAGCATATTCTGGAAATTTTATCGGATTTTGAGTCTCTAGATCTCGATCAAACTCTTTAAATGTTCCTTCATCAATGAGTAAAGCCACTCTTTCAGAAGCTGTCATCTTTAAAAGGCGATGACAATTTGGACAAATATCTAAATTTTCTTTTGTATCTTTTATATAAATTGTTTCTTCACAATAAGGGCATTTCATCCAAATTTGTTCATGAACTTTTTTTATTTGGGTTGTTGCCTCACTTTCTCCCAGCGGTTGTACACTGTTTTTTACAGTGTTAGCATCAATATTAATTTTTTGAATTGTTGCGTAAGTTTTTTTTCCACTGAATAACTTCACTTCGCTCACCCCTCACTTGTTTAATTATTACTTACTTTTATATAAATTTTTTATTTTAACCATTTAGTGTCTCTATTATATCAAAAAAAAACAAATATCCCAAACTTTTTTATATTATGGGGGATTCAAATTTCAAATCACTGAAAAATTCTCCACTATTTGGCTTTTGAATTAGTGTTTCTAAATTTACAGGAACTATGGTGACATCAATTGGACGATTAACGTATTCATAAAATGCTTCACTTCCACCAATATAAAAATTATAAATCCCTTCAGAATATGTATAGCCGTGGTATTTTAAATTGTCAATAAAAACCAATTTGTTTTTTAATTGAAAGTCACCATTAAATAACGCATTTAAGTCGCTATCACCAACACTTTTAATCACAATAGGTTCTCTGTATTTTGACAATTTCATAATAATTGAATTACTCATATACCCGGCATTTGAGAGAGGGATCGTCGAGCTCACCATCTTAGCTTTCGTTGTGTTTGAAATAGTTTTAACATCCACTTCTTGTATAAATGTCAAATGAGCTTTTTTATACCGATTCAAATAGTGATATCGATATCCCAAAATATCCTTTATAGCTTCCATTTTATCGAGCTCTGTATACTCTTTTGCAGTATCGAACTGCTCCGCTTTATTTAAAACAGTGTAAAAATAATAGATTTGTGCACATAAATATTCTTCTGTTAAAGGTGTATTCCCACTAATAATACTCGGAAACTCTTTTCTAAGCTCTAATTGCTCAAAAGAAGTCAGATCAGAGGCCGAACACTCATAAATTTCTTCATCTTTTAAAAGTTCTCCATTTTCCATGCGAAGTAAATCCGAATAAATCGAACTATCTACGACAAGTATATATTGTTTTTGGTTTTGCTCAGAATATTTGATCACTTTAAAAAGAGAATTAAAATAGTCATTCTCGCTGTTTTTGCTTGTGAGTGGTGGCAAGCTATAAAACATATAACTTGCTAAATATTTTTGGTTACTCATCGGAGCAACCGTTTCACTGCTTTTTTTTAGCTCAAATTGAGAACATCCATATAGCAACCAGATTATGCATAGTAAAATAATAACTTTTACGCTTTTCTTCATGACCCGTCCTAAATTTTAGTATAATATTTTATTATCGCTTTACTCACTCTTTCCGAAACTACTTTTCTAAGCTCTAATTCTGAAGTCATTCTAATATTTTCTATTGTTTTAAATTTTTCAAGCAACTTTTTTTTAATCTTTGGCCCAACATGGGGGATTTCATCTAGAGTACTAGATAGTATCCTTTTTTCTCTAACTACTCTGTGATAAGTAATTCCAAATCTATGCGCCTCGTCCCGAAGTTTTTGCAAAAATTTTAATTCGGTTGAGTCTTTAGAAAGCATTATACTTTCACAATTTGCTAATGTAAAAACCTCTTCTTCTTGCTTTGCCAAACTAATTAAATCAACTTTTTCAAGTATTTTCAACTCGTCGAGTACCGCGCTAACACTACTTAGTTGTCCTTTCCCACCATCAATGACAATTAAATCAGGCAAAAATTCTAATTTAGAATACCGTCTAAAGATTACTTCTCGTAGCATCGCAAAATCGTTCGGAGTATCCAAAGTTTTAATTCTAAAACGGCGATAATTCTCTGGAGTAATTTCTCCATTTCGTGCGGCACTCATACTCCCAACCGCATCCTTACCTTGAATATTAGAAATATCAAAGCACTCAACCATGTTAGGAATTTTTTTTAATTTCAACTTTTCTTTAAGAAACTCGAGCTTTTTATATTGATTTTCAATTTTACGACTATGTGCGAGAAACTCCATTTCTAGATTCTCTCTTCCTCGAAGCAACAATTGTTTCGCATAACTTTCAATTTTAGGGCATATCACTTCTACATTTACATTTTGAACTTTAAAGTAATCGGTTAAATGAATAACATCAGAGTCAATCATCTCTTCTACTATGAGTTTTTTGGGAGGTATTCTCCACTGATAATATTGGAAAATCAATGAAAGTAATGTTTCATTTTCTGCTTCATTTTCTAATAAATACACTGTATGATAATCAAAGTATTTATGTAAAACTTTTCCACTTCGTATCTCCAATACACAAAAAAATATTTTACTTGCTACGCGTTTAAACACCCAAACATCTTCACTATCAAAATGCCTTAAGCTCTCAATCGCTTGGGTTTGTGAAATTTTTTCAATCAATGTTAATTGATCTCTATAAAATAGTGCTTTTTCAAATAACTCTTTTGAACTTGAAGCAATCATTTTTTCTTGTATTGCAATTTGAAGATCTTTAATTTTGGTTCCTTTTAAAATATCTTGTATTTCAAGAATATTTTGTTGATAACTCGCTTCGACCTCTTTATTCACGCAAGGAGCTAGACATTTTTTCAGGTGATATCTAATACATGGTCTAAGATGGACTTTTTGCATAGCTAAGTTGCATGTCCTTATTTGATAATTATTATTTAATTCTTCAATCAAAGAGACTATTTGTCCCAAATAAGGCCCAAAAATTTTATATTTTTTTTGATTTATTTGAGAGATTTTTCTCAAAATAGTTACTCTCGAAAATTTCTCTTTTGTAATGCCAATATAGGGATATCCTTTTGCATCTTTAAGTAAGATATTATACTTAGGTCTATGAAGTTTGATTAAATTGTTCTCCAATATAAAGGCTTCGACTTCATTTTTTGTCACAATCCATCGAATATACTCTATGTTACTCACCAGTTTTCGTGTTTTCTCCTCAAAATGCTCCTTTTGAAAATACGAAGTAACTCTTTTTTTTATATTTTTTGCTTTTCCCACATAAATAATTGAATAATTTTTATCAAACATCAAGTATATTCCTGAACCTATTGGAAGGTTTGATACTATTTCGCTATAATTCATTTACTCTTTCTCGATATCTCTATTAAGAGACTTAATAGTGTATTTACTATGCATAGTAAAGTATTCTTTTAATTCATGAACAAAGGTTACCGAACGATGTCTCCCACCACTGCATCCAATTCCTACATTTATATAAGCTTTACCTTCTCTTTCCATTAATGGAAAATTAAATTCAAGTAGCCATATGATTCTTTTAAGTAACTCTTGACTATCTAGCGATGATAATACAAAATTTCTTACATCGCTATTTATTCCTGTTTTTAATTTTAGCTCTGCGTCATAATAGGGATTAGGTAGTGATCGCACATCAAACATCATATCTAAATCAAGAGGAATACCATTTTTAAACCCAAATGATGTAAATGTAATATGAAGCTTCACCTCTTCTTCTGACTTAAAGTGCGAATACAAATTTTGAATAAACTCTTTTGGTTTAAGCCCACTTGTGTCTATAACAATATCAGCAATATTTTTGATTGGTGTGAGGCGTTTTTTTTCGAGCTCTATTTTTCCCAACAAATTTTCTTCCTCTTTGATGGGGTGTGTTCTTCTTGTGAGTGTATAACGTTTAATCAGTTCTTCAATTTTACATTCTAAAAAAAGGAGAGTTACCTGTATTTTAGGATGACGAATTTTTTCAACTTCACTTATAAACTCTTCGGGTGATGTGAAGCTTCTAATATCAATAATAAATGCAAGCTTTTTTTCTTTAATTCGGCTTTTTTGATACAGCATAATAAATGAATGAAGTAGCGGCGCTGGTAGATTATCAATACAAAAAAAACCATGATCTTCGAAGAAATCAATGGTCAATGTTTTGCCGGCACCGGACATGCCTGTGATTATTACGATTTCCCAATTTTTCATTTTAACTCCTTAAAATCCCATATAGATTGGTTCTGTAAATTGAAAAACCAATTTTCCTTGATCATTTGGGTCTACTCTTGCATCAAATTGCGGAGGTAGATTCCAGCGCTTAATCATGTCTTGTGGATACTCTTGAACAAATTCCAACGATTGGGTATACTTTTGAACTGCAACGGTAAATCCACGTGCCACCT
>JAPLKR010000018.1 GCA_026387965.1 Fusobacteriota bacterium
TTCGCTTCACGAAATGGGTATTCCCATTTCTGCTATTTGTAACAAATTTACCCAAATATCCGCTTAGCTTGTTTAAGCATAAACAACTTGGTTGTGTCTCGTAACGCAATTTAACTCATGCGTTTCGCACAACTCGAGTATAGTAATATAAAAAAAATTTAATGATTTTATTTAGAAAATTAATTAAATCATTGTAATATGGTGTTATTTGTGATAAAATAATACTTGCCCACAATGTAAAATAATTGATTGAGGAGCTTCTGAAGTGAAGACCAAAATAAAGGTTTTGATAATATTCTGTATAAGTATTTTTTTATTTGGCTGTGCAAATATGCAGGTAAATGATAACTCAAAGACAATAGCTGTAATAGATTCACAACTGCTTTCAGAGTATAATAGTTGGGATATTGTTGCAGCTAAAAGCCGTTTAAATGTGTTGGAAAATAATGGCAGTATTTCGCAAAGTCAAGCAGAAAATATTTTAGCTATGTTAAGCCAAAGAGAGATATTAAAAGAAAATTTTGTACCATTTGTGGAATTGATGAAACAACACATTGGTGAAAATGATGTGAATTATATTAAATCTCATACTTATCCTACGCTTATAAATTCTATGATGGTTGGACAACTTGGCCACTATAATCTTTCGCAGGCAAGCTTTTATTATGGTAAAGTTACATTTGCTAATCAATTTTCTAAATTTATACTGATTATAAATTATGCAGATCAATCCGAATATTTAGAAGTAACACTCATAGCGGCAAACAATCAATGGTGGATATATGATGTTAAAGAGTTACACTGATAGAAAATAAATAAGGAGGACAATGTGTTTATCGTAGTAATTATCGTTGGACTAATAGTTGGAATAATTATTGGTTTTGTAGTGAAAAAGAAGCAAGTAGATCAAAAGATTGGCACGCTTGATGAAATCAATCTCAAAATTAAAAGTGCAGAACAAGATGTCGAAAAAGTAAAGATACAAGCCGAAAAAGAAGCGATTGCAATATATAAAGATGGCGAAATCAAGGCAAAAGAACATGCCATTAAAATAAAAGAGAACGCTGAAAAAGAAGCAAATGAAATAAAAAAAGAGATCAAAACAAAAGAACAAAAGTTAGAGAAAAAAGAAGAGAACATTGATAAAAAGCTTGAAATGTTAGAAAAAAAAGAGCAAGATTTAGATGAAGAACGTGAAATACTTCTTCAAAAAGAGCGCGAAGTCCAAACTGTTTATGAAGAGCAAAAGCAAGAGTTAGCAAAAGTTGCAGGACTCTCAAAAGAGGAAGCAACACGCATTTTTATGATGAACTTAGAGCAAGAACTTACACATGAACAAGCTGTTATGATTAAAGAATTTGAAAGAAAAACTGAAGAGGATAAAGACAAAGTATCGAAAAATATCCTTTCGTTTGCTATGAGTAAGTGTGCGGCAAGTTACGTGGTTGAATCAACTCATCCAGCTAAAATTGAGGAAGCTCTTAGAAAATCTAAAAAAGAGGTTGAATCGTCTATTCTTGAGGCTGGTGAGGCAGCGATGCTTGAGTGTGGTGTGCAAAATGTGCATCCTGAAATTATTAAAATGCTTGGAAGGCTGAAATATAGAACAAGTTATGGACAAGATGTGTTACATCACTCAATTGAAATGTCACATCTTGCGGGTGTTATGGCGTCAGAGTTAGGTCTTGATGTAAGACTTGCTAAGCGTTCGGCACTTCTTCATGATGTAGGAAAAGCAATGACGGCTGATCATGAAGGAACTCATGGCCTTCTAGGTGGCGAGTTCTTAAGACGTTACAAAGAAGATGAGAGAGTAGTTAATGGAGCTGAATCTCACCACAATGAAGTTGAGAAGAACTGTATTGAGTCATTTTTGGTTCAAGCGGCGGATACACTTTCAGCTACAAGACCAGGTGCAAGAAGAGAGACATTAGAAGCGTATATAAAAAGACTTGAAAATCTCGAAAAAATTGCAAACAGTTTTGAAGGTGTTGAGAGTTCATATGCTATTCAAGCGGGTAGAGAAGTACGTATTATTGTAAATCCAGAAAAGATTACAGATGATCAAGCGCTTCTGCTTGCAAGAAATGTTGCTAAAGAGATTGAAGATAATATGCAATACCCAGGCATGATTAAAGTTGCAGTTATTCGTGAATCAAGAGCCATAGAATACGCAAAATAATAACAAAGGTAAACTTTCGGGTTTACCTTTTTTTTGACAAATTTTTGATTTCATACTATAATATATTTTTAATTGAAAATATTTTGCAGGAGAGTGGGTAACTTAAATGAAAATTTTAGTTTTTGGAGATATAGTAGGTAGAGCGGGTAGAGAAGCTGTGTATGAGTATTTAAAAACTCATAAGACGAAATATGATTTAATAATTGCAAATGGAGAGAATTCTGCTGGGGGATTTGGACTTACTAATAAAGTTGGAGATGAACTCTTTAAAATTGGAATTGATGTGATAACCGGCGGAAATCATATATGGGATAAACGTGACATTGTATATTATATGAATAAAGGTCTTAACTTAGTAAGACCGCTTAACTACGGAGTAGATGTACCTGGTGTGGGATTTGTTATATTAGAGAGATTAGGTAAAAAAATTTGCGTATTAAATTTACAAGGGCGCGTTTTCATGCCACCTATTGATTGCCCTTTTAAAGAGATCAAAAAGTGGTTGGAAGAGTTTAAATCTCAGTTCGACATCTTGATTGTTGATATCCATGCGGAGGCGACTTCCGAAAAGATAGCCTTAGGTTGGTATTTAGATGGAGAAGCATCACTTGTATTTGGAACGCATACACATGTTCAAACGGCTGATGAAAAAATATCGCCAAAGGGAACCGCTTACATAAGTGATGTTGGAATGTGTGGAAGTTTTGATGGAATTTTAGGAATGAAAAAAGAAGCGATCATTCAGAAATTTTTAGATAATTTACCAACGCGTTTTGAGCCAGACGAAAATGACCGCGGTATTAATGCTATTTCAGTCACTATTGACAATGTAACAGGACATGCCTTTTCAATAGAGAGAATACAAATGCGAAATATGTAATACCGAAAACACATTTAATGACGTATTGATTGAAATACTAATTGTTTAAATTTGCAATTAACCTATTTACATTGTAAAGCAAAAATGGTATAATAGATTCATATAATTAAAGCGATATAAAAACAATTATTAAGTAATGCGAGGAGGAGTAATGGAAAGAGTAAGAAATCATTCTGGTGTAGATGGTGCATTTGCTCAACTCACTACTGGTGAGTCAAGAGAGGTTTACTGGAAAGCAAAAAAACAAGAGTCTTGGGTGAAATAATATTAAATCGTAGAAGTTGGGTTTAATTTAGTTGTGTATTACTTTACTTGAAAATAAAAAATTTCATGAAGGTAAAGATACAAAATAGAGGAAAAAAGTATATTAACTCGGCACTTTCAGAGCTTATAAGCGGAGAATATAGAGAGAATTATTAGAAATTAAAAATCAAAGTTCAGTGGACTCAAAAATGTACTACCCCCAAAAGTTAGACTAAAAAATTAAGCAGCCGATTGGCTGGAATGAATCCAGAATTGAACTGGAGACATTCCCGCCAATTTTATTTTAATCCGTTTATCCTGGATTCGCTACTATATTTTTCGTGATACCTTTAAATCCCAATCCATTATATCTATTTACCTATTTACCTATTTCAATATCAGACTTTATCCCGTATTTTTCTAGTTAATTTAGTTGAACTCACTACCCTTATATGATACTCTTTTACCACTAGATTCTTTAATTGATTGCAATATTAAGACATAAAAAACGCCCCCATTGAGTAGACTACTGCCTAACTTTTGGGGGGCAAAACACCTCTCTTCTCTTTTTTTATTTAAAGTTTGTTTGAGAGGTTTTATAATGAATATTTTAGCACTCTTGTCAAAACGCTGCTAAAAACTCCTTGACAGATAAAACTTTTTGAGGTATACTTAGAGTATGATTAGCAAACTTAACGGAAGGTTGCTAACAAGGAGAAGAAAATGGATATCAAAGAACGCGAAAAACTGGTGCTCAATGCAGTAATTGACCACTATATCAGAACGGGCGACACCATTTCATCGATAACCTTGGTAAAAAAGTATAATGTTAAATTTTCTTCGGCAACTATTAGAAATGTAATGGTAACGCTAGAAACCCTAGGATATCTCGACAAAACACATGCTTCAAGTGGCAGAATTCTCACGACAAAAGGTTACCGATATTATATTGATTCCCTTTTGCAGATTAAAGACTTAACGGCATTTGAAAAGGCCGCGGTGAGCAAGACCTATTTTTCTCCTATACAAGAGTTAGCACAACTCTACTATGAAACAGTGGAACTTTTGGGAAATTTAACGCAAACAGCTGTTTTTTTGATAGCTTATGATGAAGAGCGAGTATTACTGCGTATTGATTATATCTACGTAAGTGAAAGAAAAGTAATATTAGCTCTTATTTTTGAAGGAAATTTAAGCCGTTTTGAAGAGATTCGGTTAAAAAATTCAGTTGAAAGATCTCAAATCGAAACCTGTATTGTAAAATTAAACGCTAGAATAGCTGCTGGCGAGTTAACCGATAGTGAAAAACTTATAAATGCTTTAAATGAAGTGTTTGAGTTTAATCTTGGGTATTATCAAGAGCAGTATAAACATCGCAGCCAAGGTCGTTACGTCATTTATGGAATTCAAAATTTAATTTATTCTATTGAAGATTTAACATCTACAGACACTTTAGAGCTTGTAAGTTTACTCAATAGCCCAGTGAGAAGTGCGAATTTTTTCAAGGGAATATATGAAGCGCATAGCGAGCACGTGATGGAAGAACAAGGAATAAAGGTTATTTTAGGCGAAGAAGTTATTCAAGATCTTTTTTCAAAATTTGGATTTGTTTTAAAAAAAGTAAAGACTGAGGAAAAAGAGATTATCTTTGGTATTGTAGGTCCAAGACGTATGCAGTATGAAAAGGCAGTGAGCTTACTTGATTATGTAGG
>JAPLKR010000062.1 GCA_026387965.1 Fusobacteriota bacterium
ACTTGGTCTTGCCACTTTAACAATAATTGTCCCCGTACCAGCATATTTTCCTGCACGTGCAATGGTTTTATCTGTACCTTCGATCCCCTCTAATGCCACAACAGAGGCATCTTTACATACTACAGTTTGTCCAATATCCAACGTTGTTAACATTTTAGCTGCTTCAAGCCCAATTTGAATTGTTTTTTCATCCTCACTCGTTGGGTGAATATTCGTATAAATTTTTTTTTCAACCATAAAATGTTCTAACATAAAGTTTTGAGGCATAACCTCAATTCCACTATGTTTTAAAAAGTTTATAATCTCAAATATGATTGTTTCATCCTTTTTATCTTTAAGTTCATTCAATAATTCTAATGCAGAACTCTGAGAAGAATTTGTACCAAATATAAGGCTCTTTTCTACTTTTCCTAGCATAATAACTTTTTGAATTTGTTGGGATATTAGATACGTCATCGCTCGGGGAATATCACTAAATGATACTTGCAAATAGTTTTCATGGGATTTTAATCTACTATCACACTCTTCAAAAAAAGCCAAAACATGAATATCATAGTATTCTTTGGCCACTTCTAAAAAAAGATACGGTAGCTCTCCAACTCCTGCAATAATCGCAATTTTTTCCATTATCTACAAATTCCTTTCTCGCTTGAATTAATAAAATTCACTATATTTTGAATATGATCTACTGAGGGGTATTTTTCTTGAAGCAGTTTAACTGCATCACTAAGTCTTGAATTTGAACGAAACAGAATATATTGAGCATCACGGATCTCTTTGATTTGACGATCTGTAAAACCTCTTCTTTTTAGCCCTACTATATTGATTCCATGTAACTCAGTTCTATTTCCTTCTGCTAGTGCATAAGGCACGATATCTTGTGATACAATCGACCCTGACCCCACCATAACGTGATCGCCAACTTTAGAAAATTGAAGTATTCCGCAAAGTCCACCTACAATAACAAAATTTCCAATTTCAACATGACCTGCAAGAGCTACAGAATTTGCAAATACACAATTATTTCCCACAATACAGTCATGAGCTACATGTGAGTAGACCATGAAAAGGTTATTATCTCCTATCACAGTTTTACCACTTGCTTCTGTCCCTCTATGTATCGACACAAACTCTCTAATAGTATTGTTATTTCCGATGATCGTAACAGTTTTTTCCCCATGAAATTTCAAATCCTGAGGGACAAGACCAATCGACACCGATTGGAAAATACGATTATTTTCGCCTATTGTAGTATCTCCATCAATAATTGTATTCGGGCCAATAGACGTTCCTTTGCCAATTTTAACATCTTTTCCAATTATAGCAAATGGACCAATTGTTACAGAATTATGAATTTGTGCGCCCAATTCAATGATGGCCGTTGGATGAATCTTAATCATAATCCCCCCCTACATTTTCACAATAGCGAACATCAGTTCTGCTTCGCAAATTAATTTTCCCTCAACAAAAACTTTTCCAATGGCTGTCATCATCATGCCACCAGCTTTTACTTTATCTACAACCATCTCCATACGCATTTGATCTCCAGGTACTACTATACCTCTAAATTTTGCACTTCTAATAGAGGTAAATACTGGAATATGCCCTACTGGAACTTCTTTTAATATAAGTACTCCTAAAGTTTGTGCCATCGCCTCAATAATAAGTACTCCTGGCATTACAGGATACCCAGGATAATGCCCTTGGAAAAAACCCTCATTTATAGTAACATTTTTTATTCCAACAATTCTCTTCATTGGCTCTTCCTCAAGTATTCTATCTACGAGTAACATCGGAAATCTATGTGGAATTCTTTGCATGATCTCATTAATATCTAACCTTTGCTTCTCTACTTTAACTTCTGTGTTCATTGTAACTCCCTTCATTATATAAGTTTAGCTAATTCTTTAGCAAATTTATTATTAATTGCATGACCTGCTTTAATAGCTATAATATGCCCCTTAACAGGTCTATTTAAAATTTTGATATCACCTAATAAATCCAATACTTTATGCCTAACAAACTCATTTTCAAAACGTAAGCCATCTTCATTAAGTATACCATTTTTTGATACAACGATGGCATTGTCTAAACTACCTCCAAGCGCGAGATTATTCTCTTTTAAATATTTGATTTCATAGTCAAACCCAAAAGTTCTTGCCCGAGACACTTGTTCTTTAAACTCTGACTCCGATACATTAAAATCCATATATTGCGCCTTTAAAAAAGTATGATTAAAGTCTATCGTATATGAGATTCTATACTCATGATATGGGAGTCCAATCACCATTTTTCCCTCATCTCTTACAAAAATCGGCTCTTTAATCTCAATATAATCCACTTCCCCATCGAGTTCTTTTACCCCGGCAATATCGATAAGTTCTAAAAAATGAAATCCACTTCCGTCGCCTATCGGCATCTCATTTCCATCAAGTTCTATCAACACATCTGTAATTTTATAAGCGGCTAAAACTGCCATTAAATGTTCAATGGTATAAACTTGTGCCCCATGTTCATTTCTAACGTTGGTTCCTCGTGTCAAATCAAATACATTTTCAATTATTACTGGGATAATGTTGTTTTCTTTTAAATCGGTACGTTTAATTACAATTCCATCTCCAGAATTAGCTGGAAGAATTCTAATATTAATTTTTTCCCCTTTGTGAACGCCAATGCCATTATAAACGATAGCTTTTTGCAACGTTTTCCGTTTCACCTCTCACTCCTTGTTTTAATTTTTTCTATAAATTTATCTATGATTTTTGTTAAAAATTTTTTTTCTCCCATTCCAGGAAAATATATTTGAACTTTTTCTGCATCCACTGAAGTGATTTTTCCCTCTCCAAAAGATTTATGTTTAATAAAATCGCCTGTTTTATACTTAAATGAAAGTGAAGAATCACTAACATGCGTATTTTCAGAATATCTCATTATATCATTTTTTAATGTACCGCTGCTACTATTTTTTGAAAAACCTCCATTTGAATATGACTGCAAATTACTTTTTGGTGCAAATCCAGTAGCTTGTCTTTCTTCAAATAAAAAAAACTTCTTCGGAATCTCAGACAGAAAGCGAGATTTTTCACGTTGGAAGCTCATGACCCCATGTATGCGTCGCGATCTTGCATAACTGAGTATAAGTCGCTGTTTTGCTCTTGTAATTGCCACATAACAAAGCCTTCTCTCCTCTTCAACATCCTCTTCACTAAATTTTTGACTTCCTGGAAATATCTCATCTTCGAAGCCAATAATGAAAACATTATCAAACTCTAACCCCTTAGACGCGTGAATAGTCATTAGTTTAACACAACTCTCGCTCTCTTCTATATCATCACTCGCCATGGCAAGTGATACATACTCTAAGTAAGTTGAAAGATTTAAATTTTCTTCTTCTCTTTCAAAATCCATTGCCGAGTTGATTAACTCCTCAACGTTTAAAATTCGATCATCTTCCACAGCCTCTTTCAGAGATGCTTTATATCCACTTCTTTCAAAAACTTGCCGAACTAGCCAAGACACGCCACTTTCATGGATAATTTTTTTAAACTCTTCCATCAAAATATAAAAATCATAGGCTTTTTTCGCAGCTCCACCTCGAATGCCACAATCAAGTGAAAAAGCAAGAGAGTCATAAAGCGTTATGCCTCTTTCACGCGCAAGTAAGAGGATTTTATCAAGTGATGCTTGTCCTATACCACGAGCAGGTGTGTTAATAATTCGAATCACATTGAGTTCATCACTTGGATTAATCAGAACTCTCAAATAGCCCAAAATATCTTTTATCTCTTGCCTTTGATAAAACTGAATTCCCCCATAAATTTTATAAGGAATATTTTGTCTTCTTAGTTCATCTTCCATTTGCCTCGATTGAAAGTTATTCCGGTAAAGTATGGCACTATTTTTAAAGTCTCCAATTTTTTTCAGTTTATGTGCAACAAAATATGCCTCTTCACGATCACCGTCAGAGGCTAAAAGCTCAATTAACTCACTCCCTTTAATGCTTGTCCAAAGTTTTTTTCCTTTAGATGAGGTATTATTTTTTATTACTTCATTTGCAGCACCTAAAATAGTCTCAGTTGAACGATAATTTTGTTCTAATTTAACGACTTTTGCACTTTTATAATCTTTTTCAAAGTTCAAAATATTTGAGATATCTGCACCACGAAATCCATATATACTTTGGTCTTCATCCCCAACGACACATAAGTTTTTATGTCGTTTTGCAATGTAATTCACTATATCATATTGAATTTTGTTGGTATCTTGATATTCGTCTACCATTATGTAGGTATACCGTTTTTGAACTTTTTCTAGTACTTGCGGTATCTCTAAAAGATCCCGTGACAGTAACAATATATCAGAAAAATCTACCGAATTACTCGCTCTTAGGATTTTATTATACTCCATATAGATTTGAGCCATTGCTTTTTCTACAGGATAACGTACTATCTTTTCATATTCTATTGGGGTAGTCCCGCTCTCTTTGAGCTTTGAAATTTTTCCAGCAATTTGACTTAACGTTAAATCATTAAGTGTGATATTTTTCTCTTTTTGCACTTTATTTACCACTTTTTTTTGATCATCCGTATCATAAATTGTAAAATTCCGATTAACGTCAATCAACTCTCCGTAAGTTCTCAAGAGTTGTACTCCAAAAGCATGAAATGTGGATATTTGCATATTTTCCGCTACGCGCCCTACTAACTTATACACACGCTCTTTCATCTCTCTAGCGGCTTTGTTTGTAAATGTCACAGCTAGTATTTCATGCGGTAATATTCCGTGATTTAACATATACGCCATTCGAAAAGTTATGGTTTTTGTTTTCCCAGTACCAGCTCCAGCCAATATTAGAAGAGGTCCATTTAACGTTCGGGCAGCTTCTCTCTGTTCTGGATTTAATTCCTCTAGCATGAACTACCCCTCTATTCTTTCTCTGTTATTATCAGCTTAACTCTTTCAACAATACTCGCGGTTGAAACGAGCTCTGTTCCGCCTTTTCTCATTTTAACTTCTACTTCACCTTCAGCTAACCCTTTACCAACGATAACTTTAATAGGAATACCAATCAGATCTGAATCTTTAAGTTTAAATCCTATTCTTTCATTTCTGTCATCAATTATGGCATCTACATTGAGAGATTTTAATTCCGTATAGATTCTCTCAGCCTCTGCAACTTGGTCTACATCTTTAGGATTGGCCGCCATTATATTAACTTCAAAAGGGGCTATTGCCATTGGCCAGATAATTCCATAATCATCATAACTTTGCTCTACTACCGCCGCCATAGTTCGCGACACTCCAATTCCATAACATCCCATTGTCACTTTAACTGGCTTTCCATCTTCTCCAATAACAGTTAAATTCATACTCTCACTATATTTCGTTCCAAGCTGAAATATTTGCCCAACTTCAATTCCACGAGCTGTTTCTAATGTACCTCCAAGACAGCGAGTACACCCATCACCAACTTTTGAACTATGAACATCTACCACTCTGTGTGCTGTGAAATCTTTACCGTGATTTACATTAATGATGTGCTTGTTTGCGCAATTAGCACCTACTACATAGTTTCTAGCACTTTCAAGCGTGGAATCTAAAATAATTTGAACTTTAGAGTCAATTCCCATTGGTCCAATGTATCCCTTTTCCATTCCAAGCGCTTTCATCTCTTCAGGTGTTGCCCACTCAAGATCAATTATGTCTAAAAGGTTTTTTAGCTTCACTTCATTAACTTCATAGTCGCCACGAATCATCACAAGCACAAACCCTTTTTCTGACTAGCACACAACGGCTTTTGCACAATTTTGAGAGCTGATATTAAGGAAATTCGCCACATCTTCGATGCTTTCACTATTTGGAGTCTCTACCGTCTTCATTGCTTTTAACTCACACATCTCATTTTCAATAGCCATTTGTGCAGTTGCTTTTTCAATATTTGCTGCATAATCACAGTGATTGCAATATAAAATTTCATCTTCACCAGAGTTTGCAAGCACATGGATTTCATGGGTTTTGCTTCCTCCAATATTACCTGAATCTGCTTCTACCGCCCTAAATTTTAGCCCAAGTCTTTCAAAAATTCTGTTGTAAGCTTGATGCATATTCTCATACTCAGCTTCTAAAGAGGCATGATTTAAGTGAAAACTATACCCATCTTTCATTAAAAACTCACGCCCACGCATAAGTCCAAATCTTGGACGCACTTCATCTCTAAATTTTGTTTGAATTTGATATACATTAAGGGGAAGCTCTTTATAAGAGGATACGGTATTTTTAATAATATCAGTAATAACTTCTTCATGAGTTGGCCCTAAGATAAATTCATTATCATGGCGATCTACTAGTGTCATTAACTCTTTACCGGTCTTAGAATAACGCCCTGATTCAAGCCACAAAGAAACAGGTTGAAGTACTGGCATTAAAAGCTCTTGTGCACCAGCAACATCTAGTTCTTCACACACAATTTTTTGAATTTTTTTAAGAATTTTTTGACCAAGTGGCATGTAGACATATATTCCACTTCCAACTTTTCTAATCATTCCTGCACGTGTCATCAGTTGATGACTGATAACTTCTGCATCCTTTGGGGTTTCTTTTAAAGTTTTATTTACAAGCTTTGTAAACCGCATCTTTCCTCCACAAATTTTTTTATCTTTATTATACCATATTTTAAGGGATTAACCAAGGTTTTAAAACCCAATTTTATCTACTATATAGAAAGCTTTTTACCATTTTTAATTAATATAATTGCCTCTTCCTCCACACTTCTTTGAGATTCTAAACTTACCTTTTGAAATAGCTTGGCACTTTGAAAAAATCAGAGTATATTTTAGCTACAAAAAGCTTCGAATTCATAAAATTCTAAGGAGGATAGATGAAAAAAGCCATAAATTTGATTTCCTTATTTTTAGTTTCATCGCTCTTTTTGCTTGCTGCCTCAGTTTCAACTGTCGGTGTACCTCACCCAAGTGGGAGTGCTTATATAGAAACTTATGCACACAGAGGTGCTCGCGCATTTTCACCAGAAAACACTCCTCCAAGCTATGCTACTGGCTTAGCTGTGGGAACAAACTGGGTAGATTGTGATGTTTCAATCACTAAAGATGGGGTTATTATTGTCGACCATGATGCCTTTCTCAACCCTGATATTGTTAGTATTCACGGAACTTTCTGGGCAACTAGTAAAGGGAATTCTGTTAAAACTCTAAGCTCTCTGTCGGGAGGATTTCAACAAAACATTCAGCCTTATTTAGTAAAAAATCTTACCCTAGCCCAAATTCAAAGCTATGAAATGGGAATCATCAATCCCTCTTCACCTTACGCATCTTATTTTCCCGATCAATACAATGTTGTAAATACAACCATGCCAACTCTTCAAGAGGTCGTAGATTATGTCGATACTACCACAAATAACCACGTGAATTTCCAAATAGAGATAAAAAACGACCCTACCAATCCCTCTTTAACCGTATCTCCACTCGAATTTGCAACAAAACTTAATGCATTTATCATTCAAAATAATTTGCAAAAGCGTGTTGAAATATAATCTTTTGATTGGCAACCTCTCTATATTTTACATCAACTTAATTCAAATTTAAAACTGGCTTTCTTAGTGGGTTATGACGATATTGAACGCATGTATAGCGCTAACTCTACTCAAGCAGGACTCTGGACTGGGGGCAAACTTGTAAAAAATTATAACTATTCCATTCCTCAAATGGTAAAAGCTCTTGGAGGCAGTTGCTATGAACCAGAAGATGTCACCCTTATAAAGGAACAAGTTGATGAGTGCCATGCACGTGGCCTTAAAGTGGTCGTTTGGCGTTGGCCTGAGCACTCAGGTAGTACCTTCGATACGGCTATGGTTAATAAGTTCATTGATTGGGGGGTGATGGTATTATTGTTGATGACCCTGGAAAACTCAATTCTATACTTGCTTCACGTGGCCTACCAACCCCGACTACTTGTTCAATTTCTGTAAAGAATTAGTAATTATTCCTCAAAAGTACTTGCTCCTCAAATAAAAAAAGATGTTCGGTATACTCGTATACTCTGAACAACTTTTTTTATTTGAGGAGATTTTTAGCTTTTCGTAAAAATATACTGCTTAAGCTGACCATATCGGCACATAGTACACTAAAATTAGGAGCGCATTTGTCGATTTTTTTCAAGTTTTAGATGGTTTGTAATCTTTGGTCTTTTCGCTGTACTTTCACTCGTTACTTTTTGTGTAAATATTCCCGTCTATTCCGTTGTTATGGCGGATTGATAAAACGTATTGAATCTTAGAATTTGTCATACCTGCTGCTAATGCCAGTATCTACAAACTTTAATAATAGATTCCGGTACTATGACCGGAATGATAAGCGCTCATTTCATTCTCCATATTTAAGAAAACAGCAATAACTCTTTAGTAACTCTTATTGTTGATAGATGCAAAATCATCAATAACGATACTTTCTTCTTGAAATTTAACCGCAACCAATCAGAGTTATACAAATCTACTCTCTCTGTTGATAGCAATTCAAATATGGATTTTGTTACTCACAAAGTTACCATGTTAGTCTCTCAATCGTGTGTGAAATATACAATCCTTCCGGCTGATGATAATTTAATTAAAAGAAGATTTTTTTAAATTCTAAAGGGTGTATCTAATCGATACACCCCCCTCATTTTTTTTACTTATCCAAAATGCTTTTCACTTTTAAATCTTTAATAAATTTTGCTGCTACTTTAGGATTTGCCAGTGTTCCAGGGCCACCCACACAGCCCCCTTTACACGCCATCCCTTCAAGTAGGTCGCACTCCTCTTCCATAACTTTAGAAAAAGCAGCGTTTGCCTCTTCTAGTCCATCCATAACGATAGCCTTTATTGGGCGCTTACACAGTTTTTGAACATATCCAGAAACACCTCCTGAACACGCAAAATTCCACCCCTCTTTAGTCCCTTCTACTTCTCCTACAGCTTCATAATCTTTAGGATCAACCCCGGCTGCTTCAAAGATGAACTGAAGACCCTCATATGTCAAAACATAGTCAATCGAAGGGTCACGATATCCCTCTAACTTCTTAGCATAACAAGGACCTATGAATACAATGGTTGCTCCTGGATTTTTCTCCCGAACAACTTTCCCCATTTTTCCCATAGGTGAAGCCACTGGCGATATATGCTCTACAAACTCTTTCTTATGCTTTTTGATGTACTCTACAAAGGCTGGACAGCATGATGTCGTCATAAATTCCTTATGGGCATCTAAATGCTCAGCCTCTTCAGCCGCAACTAAATCTGCACCGTAAGCTACTTCTAGTACATCAAAATAAGCATCCATAACCTTTGTAAATCCAACTTCTTGGAGTGCTTGCTTGATGTTTCTAAAAAGTACTCCCACACCAAATTGTGCAACAATAGAAGGCGCGCAAATGGCAATAACTTCTTTGCCTTCTTTCATATGTTGCAAGACTTCTAAAAGTTGTGCGGATACTTCGATGGCTCCAAAAGGACATGCAATTGTACACCTTCCACATGTCACACATCTTTCCCTATTAATTACAGTTCTTCCATGTTCATCATCTAAAATGGCATTCACAGGACACGATGCACGACAAGGCTTCACAAGATTTTGAATGGCGAAAAATTTACATGCTTTTCGACACAGCCCACAATTAATACATTTTTTTGAGTCAATTTGTGCACGTCTTTCATTAAAGGAAACGGCTTGCTTCGGACAACTTTTAAAACAAGGTTTTTCTAAACAGCCACGACACAAATCCGATACGTAATGACCAGACGGACATGCATCACACGCTTCTTTTACGACTTGAATAATATTTTCACCAGCCATAAGCTCTGGGCATTTTTCATGAAAAATATCTTTTATAATTTCAGCAATTTCATAAAGTTCCATACTGCGAACCTTTTCCATATCAAGACCTAGATAAATTTTAATTCTCTGAGACAGAATTTCTCGTTCAAGATAGAGTGAGCCTCTATAATTTGAATCCGGGCCAGGTAATAATATTTTAACGAGTTTTGGAAGCATTTCTACAAGTGTTCCATTGTTTATGTGTTTCGCCATCTTTACTAAGGTCATCTCTTTGATTTGACGAATCTTTGTTTCCATCTTATACATATAAATTCCCCTTTTCTTAAAATTTATACCGCCATGTATTTTCCGCCTGCGACACTTTTCACAAGACCATTAATTTCTAATTCTGTTAATATCGCAAGTGCTTCTTGTGTTGTAAGGGCGCTTTGTTTTACAATTAAATCCACAGAAGTTGCCACTTTTAAAATAGAAAGAATTAGACTTTCGGTGGATGTGAAAAGCGTTGGAGTGACTACTATTTTTTTTCTTTTTTTACTCCATTGATATTCAGAAATAATATCATCTCCACTACTTACTAGCTTTGCAACACTCTCTTTTATCAATTCATTACATCCTTCAAATGAGGGATAAGAGATAAACCCTGGAACAGCAAAAACGTCTCGTCCTTCATCAATAGCAAGCTGAGCTGTTATCATTGCGCCACCTTTTTTATAGCTTTCTGTAACGACTACCCCACGGGAAAGCCCTGCAATGATTCTATTTCTCATGGGAAAATTCCATCTAAATGCCTCTGTCCCTAACGGGAATTCGCTTAGAAGCAGACCCTTTTCCGCTATCTCTAAATAAAGTTTTGCATTCTCTTTTGGAAATATCACATCATGACCATTTCCAATTATAGCAATGGTTTTCCCCCCATATTTCAAAGCAGTTTCATGAGCAACCGTATCAACTCCTTTAGCAAGACCACTTACAATACATATATCATTTTGGACTAAGGTTTTTGTAATTTTTTCTGTAGCAGATACGCCAAGTGCCGTAATCTTTCTTGTCCCTATTACCCCGATAGATCTTTCAGAAAACTCAAGATTCCCTTTAGCATAAAGCAGTGTGGGAGGCTTGGCAATTTCTTTTAGCATAGCTGGATAGTTTTTTCCATTTAAAAACAATAATTTTATTTTTTCTTTTTCAAAAATTTCAATCTCTTGGCTGATTTCGAGTTCATAAGATCTAAAAACTTTATCAATTTCAAAGTCAGGGATTTCTAATTGTATTTTTAGTTCTACTCTTGAAGTTGAAAGAAGTTTTTTATAATTTGAAAAATTTAACATAATGGCCTTCAAACTGTCATATAAAAGATCCGCTTTAATAATTTTATACCAATCTAACTCGTGATCCACAAAATCCTCCTAATTACCGCCACCACTCGCGACTTCATTTTTCGTAACATCATCCCTTACTGACGCACCGCTATCACTCTTTGAGATCGACATTTCTTCCACGACACTATTCCCACTAATATTTTTTGGTGGCTGTTTACGGCTTATCACTTTACTCAAATTCACGAGCCTTACAGAATCAGGAAATAATACTAATCCAGAATTAACGTAACTTTTTGCGCTATCAAGATCCCCATTATCCAGATATAATTGACCCAGCGAAATGTATAGTTTTTCTAACTTTTTTTGTTGCAAAGCCATTTGAGTTGTTACAATAGCTTGAGGTATATCCCCTACCGCCTGATAGCAGAAAGCAAGTCCCATTAATCCATTAAAAAAATCCGACTTCGTTGCAAGCGTTTTTTTATAATATTCAATGGCTGTGGTATAATCTCCTAAAAATTGCGAAGTTACGGCAATCCCATATTGACATTGAAAATCTGTAGGCTCTTGCATAAATACCGTACGAGCTTGCGCATATTTTTTCTCTATGAAAAGTTGATTTCCTGTAGTGAAATCAGCAAAAACAAAAAGTGAACAAGCTAAAAATATCATTATAATAGAATTTTTTTTCATGATTTACCTCATTTTTTAGAAATTATTACACTCTCAATTTCAAATTCATGCCCTTTTGTGATAAGTTTCATACCCTCTTTCGCCATATTTTCTCGCAAAATCTCACCATTCGTTAGCGTCATCGTAAAGCCACGTTTTAATACCGCCTCATGGGAGAGTGCTTTTAAGATCTCTCTATTTTTAATCAATTTTTCTTTTGAAAACATAAGCATATCTTTCATTGTTTTCTTTAATAGAAGCTCTAATTCATGAATCTTTTCTCTTTCACGGCAGATAAATACCTCTTTAATTTTTTTTAAAAAATAATTATTCTTTAAATGCTTCACACGCTCTTTCTCAACACTCACACGCTTCTCAACAACAGAAGTAACCCTTGATTTTAAATGTTCGAGTTCTGAAATAATCGTTTCATAATCGGGAACAACACTCTCGGCGGCTTGCGTTGGCGTTGCTGCCCGTACATCTGCAATATAATCAATAAGGACCGTATCTACTTCATGTCCAATGGCTGAAACAATTGGGATTTTAGATTCACACATTTTCAGTGCTATCTTTTCACTGTTAAATCCCCATAAATCCTCGATACTGCCGCCACCACGTGTTATAACAATTACATCTACGGGATTTTTATAGAAATAGTCTAAGCCCGCAATCACATCCTTTTCAACTTCTAAGCCTTGAACTTGCGCTGCATATAGGTATATCTCTACATGTGTAGATCTCTTTCTTGCCATGTTGAGAAAATCCTGAAGGGCCGCGCCAAACTCGGAGGTGATAATTCCAATTTTCGAAGGCAGCCGCGGCAACATCTTCTTTCGACTCTCATCAAAATACCCTTTAGCATGTAGCCGTCTCTTAATCTCTTCAAGTTGAAGAAATTTTGCCCCTAAATCCTGCTCTTTTTTGATTGACTCGACTGTTAACTGAAATCTGCCTGTTTTCTCAAAAAAATTAGCACTGGCTGTAATTTCTACTTTATCCCCCGCTTTTAAGTCCCGTGGGATGGATTTGTAGATATAGCGAAAGGCTGCACAACTGATACTTGATTCACGCTCTTTAAGTGTAAAATAGAGATGTCCACTGGTTGTATAGTATTTTATTTCACTAATTTCGCCCGTAATTTTAAGATTCATAAGCATCGGTTGAGTCTCAAGATAGAGTTTTATCATTTGATTAAACTGTTCTACACCAATCACACCAAGTTCCATAAATCTCCTAATTTTCTAAAATAGTATCAATTTCTCTTTGAGTTAACTCGCGCCAATACCCTTCAGAAAGCACTTCATCTTTTATTCCGTGTATTTCTACACGTTTTAAATCACGAACATAATACCCAAGTGTTCTACACATTCTTCTAATTTGGCGATTAATCCCCTCTTTTAGTTCAATAGAAAATTTTTGTGCATTGATTCTTTCAACACGCGCCTCTTTTGTCATCTTTCCACCAATAATCATACCATTTTGCATCGCATCAAGATCAAAATCCGTAATAGGAGCATCTACTTTTACGACATAGACTTTACATTTTTCATGTTCTGCACCCGCTACTTTATATACAAATTTCCCATCATTTGAAACAATCATTAAGCCATGACTGTCTTTGTCTAACCGCCCTGCATAAGTAAGCCCTGCAAGCGGTGGCAGAAGTTCAAAAATATTTTGCCCTTCATTAAGGCTGTGCGTACACACGAAACCAATAGGCTTATTTAAAAGATAATATTTAAACTCTTTCTTTTCCTCTAGCCCTTGCTCAACTATCTCAACTGTATCACCCTCTTTTACTTGTATCCCTAACTGTGTGACTTTTTCTCCATTTAAAACTACGTAGCCCTTTTCAATCCATTCATCGGCTTTTCTTCTTGAAACGTCAAAATGTGAACTGATATATTTATTCATTCTCATCGTTATTAACTCTCTCTTGTTGCGATGTATTTTGCTAGTTCGATAAAATGCCTTGCTTGATCACCAAAAGGTGCCAAGACTTTTATGGCCTGATCAATGGTACTCTTCAATATCACTTTTGATTCTTTAAGTCCAAGTAGTGATGGATAGGTGGATTTTTCAACTATTTCATCTTTCCCAATGGTTTTCCCTACTTGTTCAAAAGTTCCTTCGACATCTAATATATCATCTTTGATTTGAAATGCTAGCCCGATTAATTCGGCGTAGCGTACCAGTGCGTACCTTTCAGCATCACATGCGCCTGCCAATATACACGCCATTTCAATAGGCAGTCTTATCAACTTTCCTGTCTTATTTTTGTGAATTTCTTGTAACTGTTCTAAAGTAAGCTTCTTTTTCTCCCCTTCAATATCAAGCACTTGTCCTGTGACCATTCCCTCTATGCCTGAATCAAGTGATAACTTCTCTACCGCTAATTTAATGTCTTCAGTGCGGCCATTCGTATGCGCTAACGCCACATAAAATGCGTGAATTACGAGTCCATCACCAATTAATATCGCATGAGCTTCACCATATTTTTTATGTGTTGTCAGTTTCCCGCGTCTAAAATCATCATTATCAAGTGCTGGTAGGTCATCGTGAACGAGTGAAAATGAGTGAATCATTTCAAGTGCACACGCGAGACCCTTTCCATCTTCATAGTTTTTCCCTAACAGTTCAAGTGCCATAAGATGAAGTATGGGGCGAAGACGTTTTCCCCCATTCATCACAGCATACTTCATTCCATCGCCGAGTGGAAAAGGGGCTGAAGTTGACAAAATTTCATCTAACCATTTCTCTACTAATGCTCTTTTTTCTTCTAAATATACTTTTAGCATAGTTCCTCACTTTATTTTTTTTCAACGGTTATTTTTTCGAATTTTTCACTCACTGAATTGATCATCGTATGACATTTTTCAAGGGATTCTAACGCTACTTCATAACATTTAATACTCTCTTCTAATCCAAGCTCACCACTTTCAAGACGATCAATTGCAATTTCTACACTTGCTATGAGCTCTTCATAAGTTATTTT
>JAPLKR010000019.1 GCA_026387965.1 Fusobacteriota bacterium
AAAACAAGAGATGTATTATGGCAATAAATTCAACACATTTGATGAATTGAATTCTGCCATTAGAGAGTACATAGATTATTACAATAATAAACGGATTAAAATAAAATTGGCTGGAATGTCTCCAGTTCAATTCCGGATTCAGTCCAGCCAATCGGCTGCTTAATTTTTTACTCTAACTTTTGGGGGTCAGTACATTAGCTCATCCCCTTTTTTATCGGTTCTAATCAATTATAATTTTTTTTCCTCTATTCATAATTGTTACAATAATATATAGTATCGCTACCATTGCCATTGCATAAACACTTGCCAGCGTTACAAAATGGTATCCACGCTCGTTAAACCAGATATTCGCTAAATACTCACCTGAAAATGTGCCAATCCCTGATAAAACAATAAAATAACTAATCATCCGTGGTGATGCACTTTCAACAAGTTGGCTTCCGTAAGCAATACTTGAAGAATATGTGGTTGAACATCCAAGCCCAAGAATTGATACTGCTAGATATACGGCGCCTACATTTACTGAATGAAATACCCAGATAAAAGAGCAACACGCAACTACTGCTGAAATAATAATATAAACATTAACTGAAATTTTATGAATTAAAACACTTGAAACAACACACCCTATTGCGTAAAATAGCCAAAACATTGTGATCGCATTTATTGAGTACGACGCTGCTTTATCCGCACCATACGGCCCTGTAAAAATATTTTGTAAACACCCTTGAAGAATATAGGTAAATCCCGTATATGAAATAAAGAAAAAGAAAATAGCAATTCCTACTAATATAACACTAGCATTCCATTTAGAATACTTTATATGCTCATTACTCGCGGACTTTCTAAGCTCCGGAAGTTTTGTAATCAAAAGCATAAATACAATAACAATCCATACGATAATAACTGTTGCATAAATATCTCTCCAATTTAAATTCATAACAAAGAGCCATGAGACAATATATGGATATCCCGAAGATCCCGCACTAAAACAAAAATCCAATAGATTAAGACGTGTAGTTCTCTGCTTCCCTTGAAATGCATGTACAATAATATAATTAGGAATTGTTACAATTACGCCACCGCAAAGGCCAAGAATTATAATAATAATAGCTAATACAGGTGCTTGACTGGCAGTATCTACTTTGAACATTCCAATAATACAAAACAGATATATCACTGAAATAATAAGAAGTTCAGTTTTAGGCTTAACATACTTAATTATGTAACCATTTAAAAACTGCATTATTACCATACCAACCATAAAATAACTAAATATTTTTCCAATTTCAATTGGATTAATATGCAAAGTTTCTTGCGCTGATCCTTGAACTACAAATGGTAGTACTACTAATATGCCTGTAATAAATGTTAGTAAAAAAGCCGTGATTGTAATTTTGATTCTTTGACCATGTGATGAAATCTCAGTCATTTCGCCTCCTCGATTTTAATTGCTCAATCAATATTATAAACTATTTTTAATTTTATTGCAATAGAAAATAGGTAATCTTTGGAATTTATATGGACTTCTACTTTATTAAATTCATAATTTAATATTTATGACATTATATTGTGTTTTTTATTGATATAGCATTTAATATAATTAACTTTTAGTAGTCCTCTACACTTTTTTTACTTTGACTCTGTTCAACTTTTTGCATCTCTAATTACACTTCTGCTAAGTGTTCAGTTGCTGCTTAGCAGTAAAGTAGATTGAGTTTTCATACTGACAGCATTAATACTATTTTTATACGGTACCATCGAATAAAATAGAACACTTCTAAGGTTAACATCGCAAATTTTCTTTATAACACTTTTATTTATATGCAGTAGTGCACTCGCTTCAACAAAATTAGGGGTCTTTATCATAGAGGCATTATCAATTTGATCACTCTTAACACTTGATGTCGTAATATTTACAACTGAGCTTCCTGATATATTTAAATTACTTGTATTACTCGAGATAGTATTCCCTTCAGTATTTTGCCCACTTCCTCCTAGTATGACCATATTGGTCATAGCCGTTAAGGTAGCTGATCCTTCTCCTTGTATACTCATATCAACATAAGTAATCTCGGCCTCCTTCGAAATAAATGAGATAGATGATCCTGTATTAATAAAAGAACCACCCCAAAATTGTTGGAACATAACTGCTTGTGAATTACTGTCACCTAAATAAAGCATCACGTGACCACTCATAATGAGTAGTGTTCTAAAGGGAATCGCCTCTGATTGAATTAATGCCAGTTTATCACTGTTACTCATATTTTGAAGTGAGATCGATTGCCCGCAACTTGTCATCGAGCTGCTATTTCGTGTTAAGAAAATTCCGAATTCAGCAAAGATATCTTTCTGTGTAGCGCTGCAATCTCTATAAAAATAACTTCCTGCCCATCCATAGGGTTCACCTTGAAGTTGGTTAATTATTTTAGCCACATTACCTTCTGTAAGAGCTATAGGAAATTTTGATCCCTGTGAAGGCTGAATGTTTAGTGTAATACTTTGTGCTCTACTATCAGAAAAATTTTTGCCAAATCCTAATATTTGCCAATTACCGTTAGCTTGTCCCACAACTGGAAATATCATTCCAACATATCCTGCCGCAATTGAGCACCCTACCGAATTTACAATAGAGGCATTGTCTTGTGTCACAACCATATAACTATTAGTATTTTCAGCCGCATGTATCTGATTTTCAGATACATAGGCGATAGAACTCGCTGGAAGCCAACCACTCGCACCCATACTTGACACAACATAGTCCCAATTTTTATCTAATGTTTCTCCAACCACATCAACAGGTGTTCCATAATATATTGAAGTCGTTTGTAAATTATCAAAAGGTGTTGAAGATACATAGCTGTACTCAGGGGCATTTGTTGGGAATACTCGCATATTACTATTGGCTACAACTACAGCTGGAAGCGACACTTCTCCGAATGTAGTCGGATCTGATTCAGATGCTAAATTCACAAAATACTCAGAGGAAAGAGGAAGTAAATTCTCCCCGTATCCAGGGTGCATGATAAATTGTGCATAAGATGAATTTAAATATCCCATAGAACATGTGTATGGGGTATTCCAAACAGAAAAATATTTTGTTAAGAATGCCTGAGCATCCTGTGTTTGTTGAAAAGAACTGACCAATGGTTGTGAAGTTGTAGCATATTGTGTTGCATCTTGTGATAGGCAATCTCCAACTGGTGGAATCGGCGCAGAATACACAAAACTGTATAATAATATTAGTAGTATAAATCCTAATAAATACTTTTTTTTCATAGTTATCTCCAGACATCTGTCATTACATTTTTAAACAACTATTCATATTATATCACGAATTATGAAAAATTACTAATAAATTAAATTTGCCCTCTTTATTAGACTACTGTCTAATAAAGGAGGCCACATCATTTATAGAAGGCATGCGTTTATTTTAATTTATCTTCAACATTATTTTTTTACTTCTCTCAATTGTCAAATTAAGTGCAACTTAATTTGACAATTGAGGTCCGCCCAGAAAACTTCTTGGGGCGTTTTGTAATTAAGTACTTTTCTTGGTCTGTTATTCAATTGAGTAGCTACGTCACTAATTTCTTTATCTGAAATAGTATTGAAGTCCGTTCCTTTGGGAAAATACTGCCTTAATAATTCATTTGTATTCTCGTTAGTTCCTCTTTCCCATGGATGGTGAGGAAGTGCGAAATAATAGTCGATTTCTAGAATTTTAGATATTTCCTCGAACTTAGCAAACGCTTTCACATTATCAGATGTAAATGTCTTTAATCCTTCTTTTGGAATATTTCTAAAAAGCAATTTCGTTGCTTCTAATACGCCTTTACTCCCCGTTTCTTTAAGTTTTTCAACGAACAA
>JAPLKR010000023.1 GCA_026387965.1 Fusobacteriota bacterium
TAACTTAGTTGTTTTATCCATGACAGACAAAACAGTTTGCAGACATTCGTCTGCTATTTTAAAACGCATTACACGTTTTAAAACGATTTGGTTGTTTCTCTATTCTTTTCCCAATGTGCTTGTCCTTTTTACAAGGGACAATACTGATTATATCACATCAAAAATAAATCGTCAACTCCCTTTTTTGGAAAAAACATAGTAATTCTACTCAATATAATTTACTACCTCTATTAGAGAAACATTCAAACCACTCTCTAGCTTAATTATATGACTTCAACTTCTTGCTTTTTGCTATCGATTGTTACGCTTCAAATAACCGTTCAAATATGATGATGAACCTAAGAATGTTTTTTTACCACAAAATTCCCAATAGTTCTCAACCCAGTTATAAGACATTTTGCGTTAGGAGGCACTCGACTGAACTCAAATACCGAAATGAAATGATATAAGTATTTTAGAAACAGATAAGCAAACTGAGATTGCATTGTTTACGTTAGAAGATATCCAGTTTTTTGGAGATGATGATCCTTTAGCGGTTCTCGTAATTTATGGGGTAATGTGAGCTAAGAAGATATTTATTCTGGTTATTAAACAGTAAGTGAAGGTCGGCTGGTATTGATATGCAAACTCTCGACCCATTAGACCCTCAATTAGCATTAACTAGGACATTAAAAAAGTCCGAGATTGCACCGGACTATTTTCATTCATTAATTTTACGTGGGGGATTTTAATTACCTAATACAACCATTGCATTTAATGCTGTAAGAATTGTAGAACGATCCGTTGCCGGATCTTGTACCCCTAAATTTACAAACGTAATTTCAGCTTGCTTCTCTTTATAATTAATTTTTCCTGAAGAGGTCAAAACCTGTCCTCCCCAATACTGATGAAACATAATAGCTTTTTCATTATACTGTCCTATATAAAGCATTACGTGGCCATTCATAATAAGTAAAGTCCTAAACGGGATACCTTCTAAAGAGATAACTTTAAGCTTTTGTTCATTCGTTAAATCAGTGAGAGATATCACTTGTCCACAACTAAGAAGATTGCCACTATTTCTATTAAGGAATATTCCAAACTGTGACATTAGGTCTTTTTGTGTCAAACTACAATCCCTAAACCCAAAACTTCCGCCCCAACCATAGGATTTTCCCAACATTTGATTAATAAAATAAGCGACATTAGCTTCTGACATGATATATGGAAAATTATGACCATCCGTGCAATTTATCTTCAAAGGTAGCAGCTCTAAATTGCCTGTCGCATTATCTTTCCCATACCCTAATACATTATACTTACCATTTTCACTTATGAGTGGCATAACCATTCCTATTTTACCTTGGGCTACGACTGTGTTATTTTGGCCATATATTGGAACATCGTCTCGAGAGAATGTCATATATTTGTTCCAATTTTCAAGCTTTGCCGCCTGCTCTTTTGAAACAAAAGCAATATCGCTCGCAGGAATCCACCCATCTGCCTGCATACCACTTTCAACAAAATACCAACTCTTATCCTTAGTCTCACCAATTATCATAATGGGGGTGCCATAATATATTACCGTACATTGCAAATGATCAAATGGTGTAGAAGTAGCATCTCCGTAGCTTGGTATAACCGTAGGAGCTAACCTTAAATTTGATGTATTAATTACCATAGCTGGCAACATTAATTGTCCAAAACTTCCACTCTCTGTACTATTTTTTATTTTTTTAAAAATAGAGGGTGAAATAGGCGAGAGATTTTCTCCGACCCCGGGGCTTTTAATAAAGTAATCATACCAAGAATTCAATGTTGATAAATTAAAGTCTGAATACTGTTCATTCCAAACTGAATATAACTGTGAAAAATAATTTTGTATATCCTGAGCTTGAGCCACCTTTGACTGTAAAGGTTCTGTAGAATTAACATAAAAATTAGCATCCTGAGGTAGTAATAAAATATCTGGTAATGAACCATTTAGACTTGTGTTGCTTGCAAATACATAAAGCGATAAAAGTGTAACTGTAATCAAACTAATAATTTTTTTCATATCACCCTACTCCCCTAATATTATCATACTGTTAATTGCCGTTAGTATTCCCGAAGTTTGGGCTAGAGAGTTTTGAACTCCTGAATTAACAAATGAAATCTCTGATTGCTTCTCATTATAGTAAATCCAATTATCCCCCTCTTGGACTGCACTTGACCAAAACTGTTGAAACATGACTGGACGCCCCTCATAATTTCCAATATAAAGCATCACGTGTCCCTTCATTAAAAGGAGTGTTCTAAACGGTTTCCCCATTTGAGAAATAAGAGAAAGCTTTTCCTGATTCGTCATATTTTTAAGTGAGAAAACTTGTCCAACAGTATTATATTTTTCTGTATCTCTTTGCAGCCAAATTCCAAATATGGCCATTAAATCCCTTTGTGTTGAAGAACAATCACGATATCCAAAAGCGTCGCCCCATCCATAAGGCTGACCTAGTTGCAAATTAATCATATTCGCAACATTGGCTTGTGTCATTTGAAGAGGAAAAGCATCCCCTGCACTTTTAGGGATACTCATAGAAATAATTTGGGCTCTTCCTAATTCAGTTTTTTTTCCCCACCCCAATATACTCCATTTTAGTCCATCTTGAGATGTAACCGGATAAATATTTCCAAATCGAGTAGTTGTCACTACCACCCCATTTTGATTCATGATAGGTTGATTATCTAAATTAGCTATGACGTAACTTTTCGAAGCCATCACCTGCTTAATTTGTTGCTGTGTGACAAATGCAATATCACTTGCTTCAATCCACGCGTTTGAGTCCGAGCTAGTTTGCACAAAATACCAACTATGATCTTGAGTCTCTCCAATCACCACCACAGGTGTGCCATAATATATTCCACTCTCTTGTAAGTTATCAAAAGGCGTTGAGTCAGCATCACTATATTGTGGAAGAATTGTTGGCATGAGTCGTAAATTAGTACTTCTAATCACTACAGCAGGTTTTAGTAATTTTCCAAATGTGCCTGTTTGTGTCTCATTTGCAATCACTTGAAACGTCGAAGAAGTGTAAGGTGATAAGTTCTCCCCTACACCTGGGCTGCTTATAAATCGATTGCTTTTGTAGCTAATATTTAACTCATTTAGTGAATAAGTTGGAGTTTTTTGTGTCCAAACTCTATAATAATTTGTCAAATAATTTTGAACATACTTTTCTTGTTCCTCTTGATTAACAATGGGTTTTGAAGTAGTCACATAGGCGTTGGCATTTTGCGGCAGTATTGAAACATCAGGAATTGCGTCTCCTGAAACAATCACGTTAGCAAAAACAGATAGTGATAATACCACACTGGTCACCGATATCAATAGAAATTTTTTCATTTTACCCACTTTCTTTTTGGAATTTTTATCTCAATATTTTCAACAAACGTTTTCATATATTTTATCATATATTTCTTAAAAATTGATTAATAAATAAAAAAGAGGAAATCAATTCCTCTAAACTTCTTCCTCTTTTTTTCCAGATACCTGTTCATTTGTAATATTTCGTGTGTATCTACACTCAGGAAACCCACTACACCCAAAAAAATCTCCTTTAGTTCCACTTCGTTTTTTCAAAAGCTTACCACACTTAGGGCAATCATTCTCGCTTAAATTTTCCGCAGCAATTTTTTGAGCTTCTGTTTTAAAAATAGAGTTATGAATACGCTCATACTGCTTTAACTCTTTAAGTTTAAGCACATAATATGCCATAATTTTTTCACTATTTTTTTCACCATTTTGAATCTTTTTAAGCTCAAGTTCTATATGAGCTGTTGTGAGCGGACTAATTAAAAAATCAAATTTTTCTTTATATTCATTATTATCAGATATTAACTTGATTAAGCTAATTCCTGTTTCCGTTGGGTAAATCAACTTTTTCTTTAACTCTATATAATTTCTTTTCTTCAATGTCTCTATAATTTCCGCACGTGTTGCCTCTGTTCCTATGCCACTTGTTTCATTAAAAATTTTTCGGTATCTTTCTAAAAGTGTTTTTTGTCTATCAATATCTTGAGTCATCTCTTTGACTAAATTGGCAATTTTACTTCCAATATTTTCCATTGCTTTAATCAAAGTTCCTTCAGTATACCTCTTGGGAGGTTGTGAATTTTTTTCGACGACTGAAGTTCCAATGTGCCACATTTTTCGAGCTCTATCAATTTCTGATAAAAACTCTTTTGAATACTCGCCTTTTTCTTGTTCTTCCTCATCGTCACTTTGGGTTATTCGTTTCCACCCTGGATCTTTTTCAATTTTTATCTTTCGATTAAATTGATACCCTTCCACAGAAATATCAATATTAATTTCTTCATACTGATGTTCTTTCAAAAATTGCGTCAAATACATCTCCACCACAAGATGATAAATGTTTTTCTGTTCACCTGTTAAACGAAAATAAGCACTTAAATCACCTGTTGGAATAATCGCATGGTGGGCCGTAATTTTTTTATCGTTCCAAATGCGTGATTTTTTAGGATTTTCTTCTTGAAAGTTTTGGTACTGTTCCAAACTTTTTATACTTGAAATAATACGCGTTCTATCTCCATACTGAGATTCAGGAAGATATTGACAATCACTTCTTGGATACGAAATCAACTTATCCTCATAGAGCTTTTGTGCAATATTGAGAAGTTCTTTTGCT
>JAPLKR010000125.1 GCA_026387965.1 Fusobacteriota bacterium
ATTCTTTCAATACCAAAGCATTGCTTAAGACATGGTCGAAAAAAACGTCGAAAGCTTTCAACTGATAGACGAGGTCAAATACCCAATAGAGTAATGATTACTGAGCGTCCAAAGGAAATTGAAACAAGAAGCGAATTAGGACACTATGAAAGCGATACTGTAGTAGGCAAAGATCATCAGTCTGGAGTTGTAACGCATGTTGAACGAAAAACTCGTTATTTGTTCGTTGAAAAACTTAAAGAAACGGGGAGTAAAGGCGTATTAGAAGCAACGAAATTGCTTTTTAGAAATATTCCAAAAGAAGGATTAAAGACATTTACATCTGATAATGTGAAAGAGTTTTCTAGGTTCAAGGAAATATCTAAGTTTCTAGAAATCGACTATTATTTCGTACTTCCTCACCATCAATGGGAAAGAGGAACTAACGAGAATACAAATGGATTATTAAGGCAGTATTTCCCAAAAGGAACGGACTTCAATACTATTTCAGATAAAGAGATTAGAGACGTAGTTACTCAATTGAGGTTAATAATTCTAACTTATTAGAATTATTAAGGTTATGAATGTGGTCTATTAAAATAAAAGTGGGATTTGTATAGCATTATTCTTGACAAAACGGGTAAAGAGGAATACGGATTGAAACAAATAATATCAAGTAGGAGGAAAGATGAAAAAAATAGTTATAGTAGTAATAGTAATGGTGATTGCGATAGGACTTTTTGGATGTTCAAGCCCAGGAAGTGGAAATACACCTTCTAAACCAACAAAACTTTCGATTTCGCTATCTGAGAATTCAGCGACGTTAGCAGCATCTGGAACATTGAAATTGACGGCAACCGAATCAGGTGGGACAGTACCGATAATTTGGTCAAGCCAAAATAATAGTATTGCAACAGTAAATCAAGAAGGTGTGGTTGATGCGAATGGTCCAGGAACCACAAATATTGTAGCAACGATACAGGGAACAAACGTTACAGCTACGTGTTCTGTAGTTGTAACAGGAGTAGCGCAGATAACACTATCTCAAAATGATATAAGTTCGTTTGTATCATTGACTCCTGTTCTGTTGACAGCGACGACAGTAAAACCTGGAGTAGTAACTTGGGCGACTGATAACTCGACCGTAGCAACAGTGAATTCAGCTGGCTTAGTTACCTTTGTATCAGCAGGCACAGCTATCATAACAGCCATACAAGCAATTACTGGGGCAACAGCTACATGTGTTGTAACAGTAACTCAGGCAACATTAAGCCTTAATGCTGCCACTTTAGCAGGATTTCCGTCACTACCTCCGAGTCAGTTGACGGCAACAGCATCTGATCCAGGACTAGTTACGTGGTCATCTAGTAATACAGCCGTAGCAACAGTGAATTCAACTGGCTTAGTTACTTTTGTATCAGCAGGCACAACCACCATAACAGCCACACAAGCAAGTACAAACTTAAAAGCTACATGTGTTGTAACAGTAACTCAGGCAACATTAAGCCTTAATGCTGCTACTTTAGCAGGATATACCAATCAATCAGCTACATTGACGGCGACGGCAACTTCTCCTGGAGCCTTAACTTGGACGTCAGTCACCCCAACCGTAGCGACTGTAGATTCAACTGGAAAAGTTACTTTTGTGGGCGCAGGGGTAGCAACTATAAAGGTTGCGCAACAAAGCACAAACTTATCAGCTTTATGTACTGTAACTGTAACACAACCTACTCTTAGTTTACAATACACTAATATTGTTGCTTATACAGGACAGAAATACATTAGTGATTTAGCGACTTTTCCCACTCAACAGACTGGTGCAATCACGTGGTCAAGCAGTAATACTGGAGTTGCGACAGTAACTGGAAATACGATTGGAAGCTTTGTTTTCAACTCAACAGGAACAACTATCATAACAGCGACACAAACATCTACAGGAGCAAAGGCTACATGCACCATTACAGTTGTTCCTAACGAAATAATTACTACATCAAACGACGCTACTCAATTGACAGCTCCAACGGGATATAAGGGCGCTTTAACTTTTATTTCTAACGTGACATTTGCAACAATATCACTCTCAAGTAATCCTGCTTTTGTTACTGTAAGTTCTCAGAGTACGACTGAAAATTCAACGACTTTTCTTGTATCATTTAACTCTGGTGGAATAGGAAATATTGTTGTTTATGATAGTAATGATTCAAAAAATACGTGCACTTTTGGAATTACTTCACAATCTTTGACGCTTAATAAGACAAACTTAGTATTGCTTTCGACTGACCCACCAGTACAACTGACCGCTACCACTATTCCGGCGAACCTTGCAGTTACGTGGTCAAGCACTAATTCTAAGTGTGTAACCGTATCCAATACAGGTTTGGTAACAAGGATTTCAAACATTGATAATGCACAAATTATTGCTAGTGTTCTTAATGGACAAGTGAAGGGTTTCTGTAATGTCACAACAAATTAATACGATTTCAAAGTGTAGGTCTAAAAATATAATGGTCAAATTAATATTTAATAGAGAGAAATAATTAAGTGTTATTTGCTTTTTTCCTGAAACGTGTTCTGTTTGCAAATATTCCTTAAAATGTGTCATATCAAGACCATGACAGTCCACACTCCTTAAAAAATGATATTTTAGGCTGCAGGATTCAATAATTCAAAAAAAATCAAATACAAATCATGGCCAGTCTGGTAGTTTATACCAAGCTGGCCTTTGTGCATCATATGTAATACTTCATCCCCCAACAAAGTGGCTTCAGCACATTTAAAACTTTTGAATCCTAAACTTGGATTACTTAGCTTCTTGATAGACCTATGATCCCGTTCAAGTACTTGATTCATTATCTGGGTGGGGGTGATAAGGAGCGTGATTCATGTGCTTTGTAGTCTTAATAATCTTTGGATAAGTTGAGTATTTATTCGCCACCATGCGTCTTGGACTTGGATTATTTTTGCATGACTTAATCTTTCGAAAGAACTTGCGTACCGCTCTTGAATTACGATGTATGCTCAACATTGAGTCAACGGTATCACCATTGAAATCAATGGCACGACAAAGATAATGCAACTCATCTTTGAATTTGATATAGGTCTCATCGATTCTGTATGAACCATTTGTTTTCTTCCTCTTCTTTTGCATTTCTTAAAACAAGATTGGTCCATATTTTACTACCCAACGCTCAATCGTGCTTTAATCCATTCCAATGTTTTGTAATGATAGTAACGGCTCTACTATAGTACCTCGAGAAGTCAAGACAATTTTTTAGAAAAAGATATTCTGAAAAAATATATCGATAATTCATGTATTTTTAAATCAAGCTGCATAATTTAGTTTTTTGATGATTTTCTTTTTATGTTTCTGATTTGGAAATTTTGCAATGTAGACATCCATAGGTTTTTTTATACTTTAAAGCTTGATGATGGCGTCTGAAATTGCAAAATTAAATGTATTCATCAACAGCAGTTCTTAGCGCCTGTAATGTCTTAAATTGATTAAGATATATCATTTCACACTTCGCATCCCTCCAAAATCTTTCGATTGCAATATTGTCTGTTGCTCTTCATTTTCCATTCATGGATATTTTTACTAAGTATCACTGGGTTTAATACCTCGCCGCTTGCATTTCAGCCTCATTTTTGTGGGGCAGAATGCACTCAGAAACACCTCAAAAAAAGTATTTACAATCTAGATAATTGTTGTTATAATTAATAACACGATCACACTCAATGAATAAAAAGGGGGAAATTATGAAAAATATCTTCAGGAACAAAGGCGTGATATTAAGTATTGTATTAATCATTCTTGTATTTGCATTATCAGGTTGTGCAACGATTGTCAATCAGGGGAAACAAGATGTTAACATTAATTCGTTACCATCAGGAGCCACCATTCAAATCACCGACAATAATGGTATTCCAATATTTTCTGGAGTGACACCGCAAGTGGTAACATTAGCACGAGGAAGTGGTTTTTTTCAAGCCGCAACATACAATGTAAGCATTTCAAAACCGGGATATGCTCCAGTTTCATTTAGAGTTTCAGGAACAAGCCAAATCGGTGTAGGTTGGTATTTAGTAGGAAATTTCTTTAGTTGGGGATTTTTAGGATGGCTGATAGTCGATCCAGCAACGGGTGCAATGTGGGATTTGAATCCTAGTAGCTTAAGCCCAGAACTTCAACAACAAATCGGAGCAACAAAAAGCAATTCAGGTCAAAACAATTTAACGATCGTATTAAAGGATCAAGTGCCGGCAGCGGCTATGGTATCAGCAAAACCTTTAAATGCACAAGCTAAATAAAACAAAAAAGAGTATGGAATTTTTCCATACTCTTTTCTATAGAAGTTTTTAAAGTTAAAATGCCACTACATCATTCCAGGCATACCCCCCATAGGATTAGGAGAGTTTGCTTCTTTTTTACTTGCTATAACGACTTCAGTTGTTAACATAAGCGCAGATATTGAGGCTGCATTTTGGAGTGCAGAACGTGTTACTTTAGCTGGATCGATTATACCAGATTTAATCATATCGACATAGATCTCTTTTGCGGCATCAAAGCCTATTCCAGCTGGAGAATTTTTTACTTTTTCTACAACAACCCCTCCATCAAGACCTGCATTTTCAGCAATTTGTTTTAGTGGCGCAACCAAAGATTTTTTTATAATCTCAACGCCGACACCTTCCTCGCCTTCTAGTGTGAAGCTTTCAATGCTTTTTAGGATTTCTACAAGAACGGTTCCTCCACCAGCAACAATTCCCTCTTCAATAGCCGCACGTGTAGCATTAAGTGCATCTTCAATACGCATTTTTTTCTCTTTCATTTCGGTTTCAGTAGCAGCTCCAACTTTAATAACGGCAACACCACCAGAGAGCTTTGCTAAACGCTCTTGAAGTTTTTCTTTGTCATAATCAGAAGTAGTCGCTTCAATTTCTTGCTTGATTTGAGCAATTCTAGCATTTACTGCTTCTTTTGAACCCGCTCCATCTACAATAATTGTGCTGTCTTTGCTGACCTTTACTTTTGAAGCCGTACCAATGACATTCAAATCTGAAGTTTCAAGTTTAAGACCTTTGGCTTCATCAACTACTTCAGCACCTGTTAAAATGGCAATATCTTCAAGCATCGCAGCACGTCGATCTCCAAAAGCAGGTGCTTTTACAGCAACGACATTAAGCGTTCCTCTCAGTTTATTAACAACAAGTGTCGCTAAGGCTTCACCTTCTAAATCTTCTGCGATAATTAGAAGCGGTCTTGGCGTCTCAATAATTTTTTCAAGTATGGGAAGAATTTCTTTCATATTAGATATTTTTTTATTTGTAATTAAGATAAAAGGATTTTCAAGTTCAGCAACCATTCTATCAGAATCACTTGCCATATAAGGCGATACATATCCTTTATCAAATTGCATTCCTTCAACAACATCAAGGCTTGTCTCTAGGGATTTCGCTTCCTCGACTGTAATAACACCGGTTTCTCCTACTTTAGCCATAGCGGAAGCTATCAGGCTGCCAATTTCACTATCCCCGGCAGAGATACTTGCAACTTGTGCGATCTCTTCATTATCCGACACTTTCTTAGCGCGTTTTTTTAGCTCATCAACGACTCTTAGAATAGCTTTTTCCATTCCTTTTTTAATAAAAATAGGATTAGCTCCAGCAGCAACTTGCTTCATACCTTCACGAACCATAGCTTGAGCTAAAACAGTAGCTGTTGTGGTTCCATCACCAGCGACATCATTTGCTTTTGTTGCAACTTCTTTAATGAGTTGAGCCCCCATATTTTCAAAAGGATCCTCAAGTTCTATTTCTTTTGCAATCGTCACTCCATCATTTGTGATAGTCGGAGCACCAAAAGATTTTTCAAATACGACGTTGCGGCCTCGTGGCCCGAGTGTTACTTTTACAGCGTTAGCAAGTGTATTAACACCAATTTCTAAACTTTTTCTAGCTTCTTCATCAAATTTTAATATTTTAGACACAGTATCCTCCCAGTATTAGTATATAATTATTTTATAGCAACTCGACAATTGCTAATACATCTTCTTCATTAAGTAAAACGAATTTTGTTTCACCATCTTTAATTTCGGTTCCTGAATATCGAGTATAGATAATTTTACTGCCAACAGGAATAATTTTCTCGAGCTCTGCTGTTCCAACAGCTAAGACTTCTCCTATAATAGGGTCCTCTTTGGTTGCTGTTTCGGGAAGTAAAATCCCACTTTTGGTTGTGGTTTCAGCTTTTATCGATTGAATTAGCACACGCTTACCAATGGGTTTGATTGTCATTAAATCCTCCTAAATGTATATTTTGTTTAGCAAAGTTATCGGGCGATTGCTAATATATCGCAATTATATACCATAATATAGATTTGTGTCAATAGAAAAATATTGTATGAGCATAGTTTAGATAAGAATAATCAAAAATTCACAGTTTCAAATAATTTAGGAGGTTTATAATGAAAAAAACACTAATAGGCGTATTTCTGTTTTGTATGACGTTAACACTTTTTGCATTTCCAAATATAAGCGGGATCGATATTTCAAATAATTCAG
>JAPLKR010000071.1:0-22725 GCA_026387965.1 Fusobacteriota bacterium
TTGATAAGGTAGAAACATTAGCCATTGAGCGAGCGAAAAAACTCTTCGGTGCAGAGTATGTGAATGTTCAACCCCATTCGGGTTCACAGGCAAATATGGCTGTGTATATGGCACTACTTCAACCAGGAGATGTGGTACTTGGAATGGATCTTTCACATGGGGGGCATCTCACTCACGGATCACCTGTGAATTTTTCAGGAAACCTGTATAAATTTGAAGGATATCAAGTGGATAGCGATTCTAAGTGTCTGAATTACGATAAAATTCGTGAGAAAGCGCTGCAAATTAAGCCAAAAATGATTGTCGCAGGAGCAAGTGCTTACTCAAGAGAGATTGATTTTAAAGCCATTTCTGAGATAGCAAAAGAAGTCGGGGCATTATTTATGGTAGATATGGCTCATATTGCTGGACTTGTAGCAGTAGGACTTCACCAGAACCCCATTCCATTTGCTGATATCGTTACAACCACAACGCATAAAACGCTTCGTGCAACACGTGGAGGAATGATTTTAACTAACAGCAAAGAGATTGCTACAAAATTCAACAAAACCATATTTCCTGGAATCCAAGGTGGGCCACTTCTGCATGCTATTGCAGGAAAAGCAGTAGCACTTGGAGAGGCTTTAAAGCCTGAGTTTAAAGCCTATCAAGAGCAAGTGGTAAAGAATGCAAGAGCTTTTGCAGCTGAACTTATAAAAGAGGGGTTTGATGTGCTTACAGATGGAACGGACAATCACCTTCTAATTGTAGACCTTCGAGGGTTTAAACAATCGAGCGGGGAGAAAGTTACAGGAAAACTCGCTCAAGATGAGCTTGGAAAAGTTGAGATTACAGTGAATAAAAACTCTATTCCTTTCGACACTGAAAGTCCAATGGTAACTAGTGGAATTAGACTTGGAACACCAGCGCTAACAACACGTGGGTTTGACGAAGAGGCATTTAGAGAAGTAGCAAGATTGATTGCTAAAACACTAAAAAATATTGGAAATGTGTCAGTATATGATGAAGTCATATTCAGTGTTCATAAACTTTGTATAAAGTTTCCACTTTATACAAAACAGGTTTAATATTTTTTTTGAATGGATAATTCTTTATGCGAGGATTAGCCAATTATTTATTCATATGTGATTAAGTATAGTTGAAATAAAATTTAATAGCGGATAAGTTTATGGATAAAGTCGCATAACACTGGTATAAAATATCTGAAAATTATAGAATGATATTTTGATATTTTTTGTTTTACAAAGATTGAGTTTAGTAACAAGCACTATAAATTATTTTGTTTAAAATACAGTATATGTTCAGTAAAGGCATCTTTTATTAATGTTGCGTAAAATGTAGTAGTAAAACAGAAAATTTCAAAACCATATTATTAAAACCAATTAACTTTAAAAACACAAACAACCGATTTATGTGCACAATATTTCTTACATTTATCTGCTTTTAATCAGTCTCAAAAAAATCATTTTAGTGCCGTAAATGCACGAAATAATCTTCTAAAAAATCAAAAATTGTGAAATGAATGTGTTTTTTTTAGTTTCTAAATAATTCTTTAGTTGATTTATCAGCAATTATGAAGTATAATATAAAAAGAAAGCATCACGCAATAATAAATTTAAGGAGTGTAATAATGGGAATTATTGAAGGCGCAAAGAAAAAGGCCGCTGAGTTTTTTAGTAACTCACAAACAGCTAGAAATTTAGTATTAAATCAAGTAGTAAAATATCTTGAAAAAGATCCAGAGAAAAACGCTGTGAAAATTTTTGAACTTTTGAAAAAAGGGGTTGATGATCCTGAGTCTAGGGATAGAGTAGACAAAGTGGTGAAATATTATAATGAGATGCCAGCAGTGAGAGAGTATATTAATAAAGTATTAACTAACACCAATTCAAATTGTTTAAAAAAGTTTTTTACAAACTTTTTTGGAAATGCAACATGGTATGGAATTCCAAGACGTGAACAAATGATGCTCGATCATGATGCAAAAATTCCTTTTATTATGTTAATTAGTCCAGCGATGCGTTGTAACTTGAAATGTACAGGGTGTTACGCAATGAATTATGATCCAAACGATGATATGCCAAAAGAAGAAGTGTTTAGAATTGTAAAAGAAGCCAAAGAGATGGGGATTTATATCTTTACCATTTTAGGAGGAGAGCCTTTCTTTACAGATTATTTAATTGAACTGTTTAGAGAGAATCAAGATGCGTATTTTATTACATTTACAAACGGGACTTTATTTACAGAAGAAGTAGCCAGTGAGATATCAAAACTTGGAAACTGTATGCCAATTTTCTCACTTGAAGGGTTTGAAGCAGAAACAGACCACAGACGCGGAACAGGTGTGTTTCAATCTGTTATGGATGGAATGGATATGTTAAGAAGTAGAGGAGTTCCATTTGGAGTTTCTGCAGCAACAGGAAATCATAACGTTGATACAGTAGGTTCGGAAGAGTTTGTTGATATGGTTATGGATAAAGGTGCTCTAATGATATGGTACTTTGCATTTATGCCAATTGGTGATAACCAAAAAGGGACCATTGATATGATGTTAACACCAGAACAAAGAATACAAATTGGAAGACGTGCTAGAGAGATACGAAGTACAAAATCTATTTACACGCTAGACTTTTTTAATGATGCCCCATTTGTTGGAGGGTGTATTGCAGGAAAATTCTATTGTCATATAAATGCTAAAGGGGATTTAGAACCATGCATTTTCTGTCATTTTGCAACAGAAAATGTTTTAAATAGACCTCTTATTGATTGTTTTAAAAACAACGAACTTTTCAAATCAATCAGAAAAAGACAACCGTACAATGACAATTTATTGAAGCCTTGTATGATGGTGGATAATCCGCAAATGATACGAGATATCGTTGCAGAATCAGGGGCTTATTCAACAGATGAAACGTCTGCTATGCAAATAAATGATCCTGAATTTATGGAAAAAATTGATAAGCACGCAGCAGCATTTACTCCTTTTGCAGAAGCAGCATTTGAAAAAGACTTTAAAGGAACTGGAAACTATAGACTTTCCAACTTTGAAAAAGATAACGCAAAAAATGTTGGAAAAGAAAACACAGAAGAGTCTACAGAGAAAAAAGAACAAGGACACGCTTGCGGACACTGCGGTGGATGTGGTGGTCACGGTCACAGTTAATTCAAAAGAGCTTACCGAAAGGTAGGCTCTTTTTTCGTTGTGCTCTATGAAAGTAAATGATATAATGAAAGTATACTTTTTAAGGAGAAAATGAATGAACAAAAAATGGTTTAAAATTATAGGACATATTATTCTATTAATACTTTTTATATGGTCAATTTCTTATTTCTTTTCGATACATTACGCAACCTATGGATGGATAATGGTGCTTGCAACACTCTATATAATCATAAAAATAGTGAGAATTTTTTTGAAAGAGGAATAAAATGGCATTTGTCAAACTTCTAAAGTCACAATTTTTGCTATTATATATACAAATATTGGTAAAAATCCGATAAAATTAATTGTATTAGAAGCGTTAGCTGCAAATATTGGAGGAAACTTCTCGCCACTTGGAAGTCCTCAAAATATGTATATTTTCTTGAAATACAATGTGCATATATTGACTTTCCTTTCGATAACAGCATTGTTTTCTGTAATTGGTGTGTATTGGTTGATAAGAACGGCTCTAAAATTTGAGAAACAAACGATAATTGGTGTTGTAGAGAATGTTAAAGTTGAGAAAATGGGGCAAATAACTCTTTATTTTTTTCTTTTTGTATTAACCGTTATTTTCTTGATTTTTCATATTAATTTGATATGGATAACCATAGTGATTGTATTTGTGACACTTGAAAGAAGTCGTGAGAGTTTTAAACATGTAGACTATGCGCTCTTGATTATATTTGTAGGCTTCTTTATCACATTTGACAATTTAAGTCGAATGTCAATTTTTTTGATGCTCACTCACCTTGGAAAAAATCCATTTATGGTCTATATTATGGCTGCGTTTCTATCACAAGTGATGAGCAATGTTCCAAGTACAATATTTCTATCAAAATTCACACTGCTATACAAGCCGCTGCTACTTGGGGCTAATGTAGGAGGGGCGGGAACACTGATTGCCTCGCTTGCAAATTTAATAGCCTACCGACTGTATCGAAACAGTTATAAAAAGGAGAAATTTTTCCCCTATTTTAATAAGATGAATTGGACTTTGTTTGGAATTTTATTTTGTGTCAATGGAGCGCTTTTAATCGTCGTGGTTATAAGATAACGAAAAGTTAGAGCTAGATGAATAAAAACCAGAGTTAAAAGAGACTTTTGTCAAGTCTCTTTTTTTGATATAATAGATAGAGAGATATGTTAAGAATAAAGTGTGGAGGGAAAAATGACACTGGTTCAATTTAGTGCAGTAGATAGAGAATATGGTGCGGAAAAGATATTAGAAGATATCAGTTTTGCTCTACAAGAGAGTGATAAAGTTGGTCTTATCGGCGTCAATGGGTGTGGAAAAACGACGTTGATCAAGACGATAATGGATAAATATATTGGAAAAGAACATTTAGAAAAAGGGAGTATTTCACTTCAAAAAAATCTTTCAATAGGATACCTTTCTCAAAATGTTAGTTTGAATTATGAAAATAGTATTATTCAAGAAATGGAGCTACTATTTAGTCATATTGAGAGCATAAAAGCAGAGCTGAAAACCGTTGAGAATGATATTACAAGCGGAAGAGAAGAGACGCTCCAACGCCACGGAGAGCTTATTTCGAAGCTAGAATTCTTAGAAGGATTTGACTACCATTATAAAATAGACCAGGTGCTTTTTGGGATAGGCTTTGTAAAAGATGAGCTTTCTAAAAAAATTGAAGTTTTAAGTGGGGGTGAGAAAAACCGTGTAGCCCTTGCAAAAATTCTACTCTCTAATCCAGATTTATTGATTCTCGATGAGCCGACCAACCACTTAGATATTACGGGAATAGAGTGGTTAGAAGAGTATTTGGTAAAATTTAACAAAGCGATACTGGTTGTCTCCCATGACCGTTATTTTTTAGATAGAGTGACCAATAAGACTTTTGAAATCGAAAATAGAAAGTTGTGTAGTTATAATGGAAACTTTTCAAAATTTGTGGAGTTAAAAAGAGAAAAAATTCTTTCGCATGAGCGTGCGTTTGAAAAGCAACAAAAAGAGATTAAAGCGACAGAAGCCTATATCTTGAAATACAAAGCGGGGATAAAATCAAAGCAAGCTAGAGGACGTTCTAAACAGTTGGCGCGTCTTGAACGTATTGACAAAGTTTATAATCAAGATAATATTTCAAAGTTTCGTTTTGAGATTCGAAGAGTTCCCACGGACAAAATATTTCAACTGGAAAAGTTTACCCTTTTTGGGGGGAAAAAATTACTAGCAAAACATATTTCGTTTTCCATATACAATGGGGAACGAGTGGGCATTCTTGGGAAAAATGGGACAGGAAAATCGACACTACTTAAGTATTTTGAAAATCCCCTGCTCAGTGAAGAGCTGATACTTGGTTCAAATCTTGAAATAGGGTATTTTGATCAAAACCATACCAATTTGGATTTTTCATCCACAGTTTATAATGAACTGCGCTATAATTTTCCCCTAAATGAAGAGCAAATTCGCTCGATTCTTTCAAATTTCCTCTTTGAAGAGGGGGATTTAAGTAAAAAAATCTCGGTGTTAAGTGGTGGAGAAAGAGCTAAGTTATCCCTGATAAAGCTCAGTTTACAAAAGCCAAATGTGTTGGTTCTCGATGAGCCTACCAACCATTTAGATATCTACTCGAAGGAAATTCTCATTGATTCTCTTTTAGATTATGAGGGGACACTTGTGGTTGTCTCTCATGATAGATATTTTTTGCAAACGCTAGTGGATAAAATGCTGATTATTCAAGATGAGCGTGTCACAATATTTGACGGAGATTTTGAAGCGTATAAAGCAAGCGAGAAGCGTGTAGAAGTTCAAAATAGCGATAAAGAAGAGCAAGTTTTGAATTATCAGGAGACGAAAGCTTTAAAAAATCGTAGTGTATCGCTTGAGAAGAAAGTGGCGAAAGGTGAAGAGAGAATAACCGAGCTTGAAAGTGAAAAGCAAGTTCTAGAAAATTTGTATGAGGATGCGGGAAGAAAAAATGAAGTGTCAAAGCTTCTTTCTCTGCAAGAAGCAATTGCAACTTTAGAAAGTAGCATTCTTGAAGCGTTTGATGAGTGGGAGACGCTGCTTAGCGAATTTGAAAGTCTGAAAAGTTAGTTAAACATACCGACAATATTTCAACTTGCATGATAGATTAATAAATATAAACAGACAAAAGTAAAAAAAAATGCTATAATATAGAGAATTCAAAAAAAATGGAGAGCTAACTCATGTTAAGAATGACGGAGTTAAGTGAAAAAATACTTAAAAAACTCCCTATGGAGTATTTTGAAAGTATTGATCACGGGTACAAGCATTCAAAAGATTTAATTTTACTCGCCGAAATATTAGTTGAAATGGAAATGTTAAAAGTGGATAAAAATGTCCTGCTTGTAAGCATTTTACTTCATGATCTCTTTGCAGATGTGGGTAAAAAACATGGAGATTTAGCTGCTAAGTATTTTAAAGAACAGTTTTCTGAATTATTTTCACAAGAGCAGAGAGCTAAAATTATTGAAGCTGTTTTGTATCATGATGAAAAAAATGCGAATTTCATTGAAACTCGAAACAAACATTTTGTTGAAAGTAAAATTCTTTATGACGTAGACAATATGGATGCTTTTGGTATCAAGGGAGTGTATCGATATATAAAAGTATATGCCTCACGTAAAGTACCCCTGTTGGGTTTGTCAGAACTGATTGCAAAAAACATTATATCTAGATATAAGACACTATGCTTTGAAAGTTCAAAGTCACTATGCCATCAAGCATATTTGGTTGCTTTAAGTTTTTTTGAAAAATCTCGAGAATTGGAAAATAGTGAATATCGAATTCTAAAAATTCTATATGAAAATTATCACTGTTCTATACCAGAATTAATGGCTCTAGTAAAGCAAGAAACGTATGTTTTAAACTCACATAAGAGCATTAACTATATAAATCAATTTTTTGATACTCTGTATCAATGTTATGAATAGGAAGGTAAAAGTAATGACTAAAATCAAAAACATCGCAATAATTGCCCACGTAGACCATGGGAAGACAACACTGGTAGATGCAATGCTATCTCAAACAAACACACTAAACAGACACGATATGAACGTAGAGCGTATTATGGATAGTGACGACATCGAAAAAGAGCGTGGAATTACCATTTTTGCAAAAAATGCGTCACTTTTACATAATGGGTATAAAATCAACATCGTAGATACTCCAGGACATGCGGATTTCGGTGGAGAGGTTCAACGTATACTTCAAATGGTAGATAGTGTGCTACTTCTTGTTGATGCTTTTGAAGGTCCAATGCCTCAAACGAAATATGTATTGAAAAAAGCCTTAGAGCAAGGACATAGACCAATCGTAGTTATCAATAAAATTGATAGACCTAACTCAAGTCCTGAAAAAGTAGTTGATATGGTATTTGACCTATTTGTTGATCTGAATGCAAATGATTTTCAATTGGATTTTCCTATTATTTATGCTTCTGCTAAGCAAGGAATTGCGATACTTAATCTTGAAGATCCACAAGTGAATATAACGCCATTACTAGATATGATTGTTGAAAATGTAGATGACCCTTCAGGGGATATTAACAAGCCTCTTCAAATGCTTATTACTAACTTAGACTATGATAACTATATTGGAAAAGTTGGAACAGGTAGAATTCATAATGGTAAAATAGAACAAAACCAAACAGTCGCGTTGATGAAAAAAGATGGTACTAAGCAAATGGGTAAAATCACTAAAATCATCAATTATGAAGGGCTTGAAAAAATTGATGTAAAAGTAGCATATGCCGGAGATATCGTTTCTATTGCTGGACTTGAAACAATGGATGTTGGTGAGACGGTTGCAGATGCTGAAAATCCAATAGCACTCCCTATTATTGAAATTGATGAGCCAACACTTTCAATGACATTTATGGTAAATGATTCACCTTTTGTAGGCCAAGATGGACGTCTTTTAACTTCTAGACAGATCTATTCTAGACTTCTGAAAGAATTACAATCAAATATTAGTATGAAGGTTGAAAGAACCGAAGCTAACGACGCCTTTATTGTTAAAGGTCGAGGGGAGTTACAACTTTCAATTCTAATTGAAAACATGAGACGTGAAGGATTTGAGCTTCAAGTGTCGAAGCCAAAAGTAATATTTAAAGAAATTGATGGAAAACTTCATGAGCCAGTTGAGCTTGCACTTGTTGACGTTGCTGAAGAGTACGTTGGTGTGGTAATTGAGAAGCTTGGCGTTCGTAAAGGTGAGATGATTAATATGATTCAAGGTAGTGATGGGTACTCACGTCTTGAGTTTAGAATTCCTGCTCGTGGACTGATTGGATTTAGAGGTGAGTTTTTAACAGATACTAAAGGAACGGGAATTTTAAATAGTTCGTTTTTAGAGTATGAAGAGTATAGAGGGAATATTCCTTCACGTATTCGTGGTGTTTTAATCGCTTCTGAGGGTGGTCAAACAGCTGCTTACGGACTTGGAAATGTACAAGAACGTGGAACTCTATTTGCTGCACCAGGTGTCGCTGTGTATGCTGGTCAAATTATTGGTGAGCATGCAAAAGAAAGTGACTTGACAGTAAATGTATGTAAAGGTAAACAGTTGACCAATATGCGTGCGTCTGGTACAGATACGAATGTACGTCTAGCACCTCCAAGACTTTTTTCTCTTGAGCAAGCTTTAGAGTATATCGAGGATGATGAGCTTCTTGAGGTAACTCCAGAGAGCATCAGAATGAGAAAGAAAGTTCTAAGTGAGACAGATAGAAAAAGAGCAACAAGAGATTCTTTAAAAGAAAAACTTCTGTAATATTGAAAAGAGAGCTTTGGGAGACCAAGGCTCTTTTTTTTCTATCCAATTAGCTACGGCAAACCCTAAAACAGAGAACATGGAAAAAATTCTAAATTTCACGAATATTTTAGCTATTTTTCATTAAGTATGAACAAAAGAGTTTGAAAATAAATATAATTCAATCTGTCATTACGGTCAGAGTGACCGGTATCTATTCTGAAAAATTCACAGGTATTGGAATTTTACAGTCGGAGTGGCAAACAGTATAAACGACTAAAAATTAACTATAACCATAAAAAGAGCTTCATGTACAGAGAAAGAATAAAAAAGATGTCAGTTCAGTTATTCGAGCGTATCTCTTGCATCCGTGGCAAAAAAATCATTTGACTTTTATCGCGCTAATTTAATTAGAACAATGTAGAATTTTGTCAAGTAGTATCAATCGCAAGAGTTCACATTCGACATCAGAAAATGATGAAAAAAGTGGATATAAAACGAAGCTGTGTACCCATAATAAATCATTTGCTGATTTTGTAATAATCATAATGTTTCTGTTGGAAAAGTGTATTCGATAAGTTGTGTAAAACTATAGATATAAAAATTTCAATGAACTCGATTTTATAGCTATTGTTTTACTTTTTGTTAGGTTTTTAAAACTATTATAAAATTGAAATTTTTCAAACTAACCTTTGAAAAATCTTGTTTTTTTTGATATAATTGTAATAATAACTGATATTTTTTAAAGGGAGTGTTTTCAGTAGAATTCTACACAATGCGAAGATAATAAAGAGTGAAGTAGATTCCGGTCTGATTCGCAATCAAAATGAGAAGATAGTTGAGCTTAAAATCTTACATTTCCTGATGTTCTCTGAGTGCTCAGTGTTGACTTTTAAGTTTTTTGCTATATAAACATAGCAAAGAGTGATGCACAAGAAAAATAAATTAAAAAATATGTATATAATACCAGGAGGAAAACCATGGCTGAAAATAAAAAAGAGTATGGAGCAACACTCAATCTCCCTAAGACGGATTTTGATATGCGCGCAAATTTACCACAAAAAGAACCTAAGTTTTTAAAAACTTGGGAAGAGAATAAAATTTATGAAAAAGGACTAAATGCAAGCAAGCCTCTATTCATGCTTCATGATGGACCACCGTATGCCAATGGAGATATCCATATTGGTCACGTACTCAATAAAACGCTTAAAGATATTGTGATGAAATACAAGAGGATGCAAGGGTTCAGAGTACCTTATGTTCCAGGGTGGGACACTCATGGACTTCCTATTGAGCAAAAAGTGATGGAGAAATTAGGTGACAAGGCACATGAACTTTCTGAAGCAGAGTTTAGAGATTATTGTAAAGAGTATGCTCTCTCATTTGTGGCAAAGCAACGCGAAGAATTTAAAAGGTTGGGAATTTTAGGGGAGTGGGAAAATCCTTATGTGACGTTAGCCCCTGAATACGAAGCAAAACAATTGGAAGTTTTCAAAGAGCTTTTCCTTAATGGATATGTTTTTAAAGGGTTAAAACCAATTTACTGGTGTACACATGATGATACAGCGCTCGCTGAAGCAGAAATCGAGTATGCTGACCATAAATCGCCTTCAATATTTGTACGTTTTGAAGTTGAGAAGAAAGATTTGGCAAAATTTTGTGTAGAGCAAGCGGCTGTGGTAATTTGGACAACAACCCCTTGGACACTCCCTGGAAATATTGCTATTTCTTTAAATCCTGAATTTGAATACGCTGTGGTGAAAACCCATGAGTTTGGAAATCTTGTACTAGCATTTGAGATAGTTGAGAAGGCTATGAAAGAGATGAATATCTCTGAGTATGAGATGATTAAAAGAGGATTAAAAGGAACAGAGTTAGAGTTTGTAGAGACTCAGCACCCATTTTTAGAGAGAAAATCAGTCATCATCCTTGGTGAACATGTTACGGCTGATGCGGGAACAGGGTGTGTACATACAGCACCTGGGCATGGTCAAGAGGATTATCAAGTTTGCCTGAAATACTCACTTCCAATCATCTCACCAGTCAACAATAAAGGTGTATTGACCCATGAAGCCGGACGTTTTGGAGGGATGTTTTATAAAAAGGCTAATAAAGCTATTATCGAGTTTTTAACTGAAACAAAGCACCTCATCAACATGAGAGAGATAGAACACTCATACCCCCACTGTTGGAGATGTAAAAATCCTGTAATTTTCAGAGCCACAGAGCAGTGGTTCGTGAGCGTAGATAAAAGTGATATCAGAGAAAAGGCTATGAAAGCCCTTCAAGAGGTCAAATTCACCCCTAAATGGGGAATTAACCGAATTGGAGCGATGATTGAGACACGTCCAGACTGGTGTATCTCTCGTCAACGTATATGGGGTGTGCCAATTCCAATTTTCTATTGTGAAAGTTGTGAAAAAGTTCACTATAATGAAGAAATAGCAAATGCTGTTATTGAAAAAATTAAAGCACATGGAAGCAATATTTGGTTGACTTCAACGCCAGCAGAGCTTATCGGTGAACTAGCTAAATGTGAGTGTGGTTCGACTGAGTTTAGAAAAGAGACCAATATTATGGATGTTTGGTTTGACTCTGGTGTGAGCCACAGAGCCGTACTTGAAACACGTGAAAATCTCTCTTGGCCAGCAGACCTATATCTTGAGGGAAGTGACCAGCATAGAGGATGGTTTCAAACATCTTTACTAACATCGGTTGGAACACGCGGTGTGGCACCTTACAAGCAGATTTTGACACATGGATTTGTGAACGATGGTGAAGGTAAGAAGATGAGTAAGTCTAAAGGAAATGTGGTTGCCCCACAAACGATTATCTCTCAATATGGGGCAGATATTTTGAGACTTTGGTGTGCCTCTACCGATTATAGAGAAGATGTAAAAATTTCTGAAAATTTGGTGAAACAGGTTGCAGAAAACTATAGAAGAATTAGAAATACTGTAAGATACTTACTTGGAAATATCAGTGATTTCAATGCAACAACGGATAGAGTGGCATATGAAAATTTAACAGATTTAGACAAATGGGCGCTTCATAAGCTTGAAATTCTTAAAGAGAAAGCGTGTGAGTTTTATGCTGAATTTGAATTTTACAATGTGTTTAACGAGATCAATTATTTTGTCAGTGTTGAGATGAGTGCATTTTATCTTGATGTCATTAAAGATAGACTCTACGTTGAAAGAAAAGATGATATAAGAAGAAGAGCAGCGCAAACAGTCATGGTTGAGATATTAGATGTTTTAACTAAACTGATGGCACCAGTACTCTCGTTTACAGCTGAAGAGGTATGGCAAGTACTTCCTGAGTCGTTAAAGGTGACTGAATCGGTACATTTAGCGGATTGGGTTAAGTTAAAGCCTGAATTTAAAAATGAAGCTATTTTTGAAAAATTCAACCAAATTTCAGATGTAAGAAGTGATGGAAATCGTGAGATTGAACTGCTTAGAAAAGATAAAGTGGTTGGACACTCACTCGATACAAAATTAACTTTTGTGGTGGGCAAAGAGAGTCAATACTTTACAGTATTAAAAGAGTATGCAAATGATTTAGAAGATATCATGATTGTTTCAAAAGCTGATGTGCACGTGGTAAAGGGAACAGAGCTTAAAGTGCATGTTGAAAAGGCTGCGGGAGAGAAATGTGAACGCTGTTGGAAATATTCAACAGAGATACTTAAATTTGGTGTGCATGAAGGACTTTGTCCACGTTGTGCCTCTGTTTTAGGAAATAGCGGATGTTTATAGAGATTATCGTTATTGTAACCTTGGTACTTATTGATCAATTAAGCAAACTGTGGATTAGTTCTAATTTATTGGTAGGGTCAAGCCAACCAATAATCAATAATTTTTTTGCACTCACCTACGTACAAAATCGAGGTATAGCCTTTGGAATGTTTTTTGGCTATGTGTGGGTCTTTGTAGTGGTAACGGTGGTATTTCTTGTGATAATATTTTATATCCTTCGAAAAATTCGTTCTAAAAAATACCTTCTTTGCCGTATTGCAGTATTATTTATTACGTCAGGGGCTGTGGGCAATCTTATTGATAGAGCTTTTCGCGGCTATGTAGTAGATTTTTTTAATTTTTATGGAATTTGGAGCTATGTTTTTAATGTTGCGGATGTCTGTATCAACATTGGAGCAGGACTTCTTATTATCTATTTTATTTTTTTTGACAGACAGAAAAAAGATAAGAGCGAGAAGTAGAGTTAGGGTGTTTAAAAGTTTTTCATTAAGTAATAATATATAACTTTGAGGCGGCCTTAAGATTTTGAGTTAAGCACAAGACGAAATTGAGATTAGAAGTTAAGCATTGTCTGAGTGAAGCGAGTTTGCGAGACATCTTAGCGAAATGAGTATGGAGTAGTAAAATCTCCAGGACTAGACCTTTGGAAACTTTGGGGCAATAACAAAGTGACAAAAAACGAATTTTAATCTTTGCTAATATTAAATTATTCAGTTTTTTCGCTATACGGGACGTATGGCTGTTTGTTAAATTTAGAGAGTTCACCCTATTAGCGACCTACCTTTGGCATTGCCCCAAATGTAGGCGAAAATGCTAGTCCGTGTAATTTCACCTAAAATTCTTTCAGTTCGCTGACATTTTCCGCAAACTTATTTCGCTTCGGACAGTTCGAAAAAAGTAGCGCTCTTTTGAAAGGAATTTTTAACGGTGAAATTCCAATGGACGAGATGAAAGTCAAAAGAAAAAAACTCTTTAATTATGCAATCTATTAACAAAAATAATCAATATTTGAAAGGAAAAAAGAAATGACATTTCAAGAGATCATTTTCAAATTACAAGAGTATTGGGCGAGCCATGGGTGTGTTCTGATTACGCCTTATAATATGGAAGTTGGAGCAGGTACATTCAACCCTGCAACATTTCTTATGTCACTAGGTCCTGAGCCTTGGTCAGTTGCACATGTTGAGCCCTGTAGAAGACCAAAAGATGGACGTTATGGAGAGAACCCTAATCGTCTTCATGAGTTTCATCAGTTTCAAGTGTTACTTAAACCTGTACCAGATAATATTCAAGAGTTGTATCTTGGAAGTTTAGAGGTACTTGGAATTGATTTGAAAAATCACGATGTACGTTTTGTAGAAGATGATTGGGAGTCACCAACGCTTGGAGCATGGGGACTTGGATGGGAAGTATGGCTTGATGGTATGGAAGTAACACAGTTTACCTACTTTCAACAAGTTGGTGGAATTGAGTTAGATTTGTGCTCTGGAGAGCTTGCTTATGGTCTTGAAAGATTGGCGCTTTATATTCAAAATAAAGAGAGCGTCTATGATTTACAGTGGAATGAATCGGTAACTTTTAGAGATTTTAGACATCAAAAAGAGGTTGAATTTTCACATTATAATTTTGAAATTGCAGACACAGCATTTTATTTCACACTTTTTGATGGGTATGAAAAAGAAGCTTTAGCAGTATTAGAGAGAAGTTTTGTGCTACCTGCATATGATTTTGTATTGAAGTGTTCGCATGTATTTAATGTTTTAGATGCACGAGGGGCAATTTCTACTACAGAGAGAATGAGCTATATTCTACGTGTTAGAAATTTAGCTAAACAATGTGCTGAACTTTATGTAAAAAATAGAGAGGCATTGGGGTTTCCAATGCTGAAGAAGTAGGAGGGCTTGTGAATTTTTTATTAGAGATAGGAACAGAAGAGCTACCTAATTCGCTACTGCTAACTACTTTAGAGTCTATAAAAAGCGCTATCGAGAAGTTTTTAAAAGATAAACGTATAGAGTTTTCTCAAATCGAGACATTTACAACTCCTAGAAGAATGACTTTCTTAGTGAAAGATTTAGGTGAGAAGCAAAGTGACTTGAACTTAAAAATAGTAGGGCCAAAAATCGAGATTGCCTATGACAGCGAAGGGGCATTAACTAAAGCGGGAGAGGGATTTCTTGCTAAAAATGGTGCTGAAAAAGAGCAATTGATTAAGGTTATCGATAAAAAAGGTGAATCTATCGCAGTAGAACTATTTGAAAAAGGAAAATCTACCAAAGAGGTTTTAGAGAGCGAACTTTCAATTGTTATTGAAGGGGTCACTTTAAAGAAATCTATGTTTTGGAGTGGAAGTTTTAAATTTTTAAGACCTGTTCGTTTTGTGGTTGCAATATTGGGAACGGAGTTTATCAACATTCAACTTGGTAGTGTGAAATCAGGGTGCACAACACGTGGAATCAGAGTTTTTTCAACGGGTGAGTTAGAAGTTACCTCTATAGAAAACTATTTTAAAGTGTTAAAAGCCCACCACGTTATCGTTAATCTTGAAGAAAGAAAGGCGAAAATTCTCTCATCTATTTTTGAAATATATCCAGAATTGAAACAAAAAGGGTATGAAATTCAATATAGTGAAGAGCTGCTCACAGAGGTGGCTAATCTAGTGGAATACCCTTATCCTATCATCGGTGAGTTTGAAGAGAGTTTTTTGAGTGTTCCTAAAGAGATGTTGATTACAACTATGCAAGTACATCAGAGATATTTTCCAATTCTTGATACAAAAGGCGAACTTGTAAATCAATTTATCATCATTAGAAATGGTATTGAAAATTCCGACTATGTGAGAACAGGAAATCAAAAAGTAGTACAGGCAAGACTTTCAGATGCTAAATTTTTCTTTATGGAGGATTTGAAAACGCCTTTTTCTAAATTTGAATCAGACCTTGCCAACATCACATTTCAAAAGCAGCTAGGTAAAGTAAGTGAGAAAATCTCTCGTATTTGAGGGTACAGTTTTAGTGACGATTAAGCTGTGCAAAGCTGACCTTGCGAGTAAAGTGATTAATGAAAAAGAGTATGCCTACCTTCAAGGAAAAATGGGAAGTATTTACGCAAAACACCATGGAATTTCGGATACGGTTGCAACGGGAATTTATGAACATTACTTGCCTAAATTCAATGGAGATGCGCTTCCGTCTAATTTAGAGGGGGCCATTGCAAGTATAACGGATAGAGTGGACACTTTAGTAGGGTGTTTTACCATTGGTATGATTCCAACAGGTTCTCAAGATCCATTTGCCCTTCGAAGAGCAGCGTTTGGAATTGTAAATATTATTCGTGGATTTAAAATGGATGCGTCACTTTCAAGTTTAGTAGAGTGTTCACTCTCCCTTTATGAGAAACAAGGGGTAGCACTTGTTTTTTCACACAGTGAGATTGTTTTGAAGGTACTTGAGTATCTCAAGCAGAGAGTAGTGAATGTACTCGCAAGCGAATATACTGAAAAAATTGTTAAAGCGTGCGTCTCTATCTCGAGTGATAATCTACTTGACCTTATTTCAAGAATCGAAGCAGTTGAATTTTCAAAAAAGTCAGGAAAGTTTGATGCAGTAGAGGCGATGATAAAAAGAATTGAGAATATTTTGAAAAAAGCAAAATTTTCTGCCTTTAAAATTGATACAACACTGTTTGAAGTTGTTGCTGAAAAGGCACTTTATGAACTCTATTCAAGCGAAAAAGATGCGATAGAGAGAGCCATTTCGCAAAACAACTATGTGGTAGCTATTGAACATCTTGAAAGATTTGCTGACCCAGTTTCGAATTATTTTGAAAATGTAATGATTAATGCTGAAGATGTTAAAGTGAGAGAGAATCGTCTGTTGATGTTGACAGTTGTGGATCAACTTTTCAATAGATTGGTTGATGTCAAAGAGCTTGCATAAAAGCGGCGACAGTGTAAAGAACTAACTTGCTCTGGATTAACACGGTTAAGATACAAATTATAGCGGATTGCTAAAACATATAGAATTCTAGAATTTGTCATACCGGCTGCTAATGCCGGTATCTACGAACTTTAAAAATAGATTCTGGTACTATGACCAAAATGACAAGCGAAGCATTAATTCCTCATATTTAAGAAAACAGCTTTAAGAAATAAAGGAAAAAAATTAAAGTCAAATCAAATCAAAATACTTAGTTTAATAATTGTCATGATAGTTTATGCGGTGCTTTATTAATGGAATGTAGCAGTTCTGACAGTTCAAATGGAGGGAATTACTCATCTGAAAGTGATATGTCGCAATTAAGTGAAAATATTAATAGTTCAAATAAAGGCCCTGGAATTAAAGAAAATGGAAGTTCTAACCCAATAAACATTAACTATTCAATTGCTGTCATAAGTGGTTCAGTAAATGTTTTAATACAGAATTGAAATGGAACTGCAGTTGCTTCTCAAACGTATACTTCATCAAATACTCCTTCAACGTTTAATCAATCAGATTCACCAATTGGTGGAACACAATATTGGGCATTTCATGTGAGTGAAATTCAATAATAAATGGAACATTTAGTGCTGTCGTATCACAAAAGATATAAAACAAAGTATTTGCCGTCTATTATATTCTTGTAATTTTTATAGAGAAAGAGTAATAGTGTTTTATAGAGTTCCTTGAAATTCCACATAAAGCTAAAGACAAAATTGAACTTAGAAGTTGAGCACTGTATGACCGAAGCGAGTTTGCGAAACATCTTAGCGAAATGTGTTTTGAGTAGTAAAATTTCAGTAGGACTTGATTTTTTGCTTTCTTTTTTATTAAAAAAAAAGTAAGGCGTTAATAGGGAAAACAAAATTAAAGTTTATGAACTGCTAAATGTCCCGTGTAGTGAAAAAACAGAAATATTTTAGCAATAAATTAAGGGAGGAAGTATGAGCAACATAAGTATTCCAAAGATAATAGCATTATCGTTTATTGTTTTAATACTCTGTGGAACTGTGCTTCTCACACTTCCTATTTCAAGTCAGAGTGGTCATTCACTTGGAATTATAGATGCACTGTTTACAATAACTTCTGGAAGCTGTGTGACGGGACTATCGCTTTTTGACATTCACTCCACTCTAACACTGTTTGGACAAATTGTATTGCTTGTCTGTATACAGATGGGTGGTCTGGGACTGATTACCTTTGCTGGCCTTGTTATTTTAAGTTTTAGAAAAAATCTTGGGTATCAAGAGGCTATGATTGTTAAAGAGGGATTGAATCAATCTTCCATAGAGGGAATTAAAAAATTCATAGTGCATATTTTTATGCTTGTCTTTTTTATAGAGGGGGCCGGAACTCTGCTTCTCTTCTTATCGACCATAAGGACACTAGGGTTCACTTGGACGAATTTTTATTTTTCAATTTTTCACGCTATTTCCGCATTTTGCAATGCGGGGTTTTCTCTTTTTTCAGATAATTTATCCTCACAAAATGGTAATGTGTTTGAAATGCTGACTATTGCAAGTCTTATTATCCTTGGAGGGTTAGGGTTTGCCGTACTTGATACTCTATGGGCAAAAATAAACGGAAAAAAAGCTAAGTTTAATGCAAGCCAGAAACTAGCCATTAGAACAACGATTATTCTTCTTGTGGTAGGCACACTTTTAACTTACCTATTTGAATTTAGTAATCCTGCAACACTTGGACCTCTCTCTGAGAGCTCAAAATGGGTAGCTTCATTTTTTCAAAGTGTTACCACAAGAACAGCAGGGTTTAACTCTGTTAATATTGGTGGGCTTTCTCAAGCCTCAATTTTTCTTTTTATGATATTGATGTTTATAGGAGCGAGTCCGGGCTCAACGGGTGGCGGTATTAAAACAACTACATTAGGGGTATTAGTCGCTACGCTCATAAGCGTACTTAAAAATAGAGATAAGGTTGTGATATATAAGCGTACGATACCGCACCGTGTAGTCTATGGTGCCATCGCAATTTTATTTTTGTCTTTACTTTTTATTTTTATCATTACACTTTTGATATTAATTGTTCAGCCTACATTACCTTTTATCTCGGTACTTTTTGAGGTGATTTCAGCATTTGCAACGGTGGGGTTAAGCCTTGGTATAACAGCTAAGCTTTGCGCTACTGCAAAAGTGCTGCTTGTTGTGACAATGTTAACAGGGCGAATTGGTCCAATAACATTTGCACTATTTTTAACAAAAAAAAGGGGAAAATCCCCTTATGAATATCCCGAAGAGAGCGTTATCATAGGGTAAAGGGGGAAGAGATGAAGCAGTATTTAGTATTAGGGCTAGGTCGGTTTGGGCAAAGCGTTTGTGAGACATTGAAAGCGCATCATAAAATTGTCGTGGCGATAGATAGCTCAGCTGAAATTGTACAAGATGTTGTGGATAAAGGAATTGTTACAGATGCTCTAATTGGTGATGTGACACAAGATAAAACGCTAAAATCCATTAATGCTGAGAGCTTTTCGGCTGTTTTTGTCTGCATCGGTTCAGATATAGAGGCGAGCATATTAGCAACACATACGTTAAAAGAGCTTAAAGTGCATAAAATTATTGCAAAAGCTGTGACACGAAAGCATGGAAAAATTTTAGAAAATGTGGGAGCAACTACGGTTGTGTATCCCGAAATGCATATGGGGGAGCGTGTGGCCTTGCAAGAGGTACAGCCTAATATTTTAGAACAGTTACAGTTTGGAAAAGATCATATTCTTGTAGAGATAGAGGCTCCTAGTAGTTTTATAGGAAAAGATTTGAAACATTTGGATTTTAGAAACCGTTTTGGTGGAAATATTATTGGAATTAGTAGTAGTAGTAGTGGGATTTCAAATTTACTGCCAATGGGAGATACTATTGTGAAGCAAGGGGATAAACTCTTAGTTATTGTTAGTAAAAAAGAAGCTAAACGATTGGAAAATTTAACTTAAGGAGTTAAAGTGGAATTTGATGTGATTGTAGTAGGTGCAGGACATGCAGGTATAGAAGCTGCGCTCTCTTGTGCTAAACTTGGAAACAAAACGGCTATTTTTACCGTATTAGCAGATAATATTGGTGCAATGTCATGTAACCCGTCCATTGGAGGCCCTGCAAAAAGTCATTTGGTGCGAGAAGTGGATGCACTTGGTGGGGTGATGGGAAAAATGGCAGATAGAACCTATTTGCAAAAGAGAATTTTAAATACTCGAAAAGGCCCTGCAGTACGCTCGACACGGATGCAAATTGATCGGCATTTGTATCAACAAGAGATGAAAAAGCTTCTTGAGCACACCCACAATCTCTCGATTGTTCAAAGTATTGTATCCGGAATTATTGTTGAAGAGGGTAGAGTCTTAGGTGTCACCTCAGAAGAAGGAGAGATTTACAGAGCAAAAGCGGTAATCATTGCCACCGGGACTTTTATGCGTGGGAGAATTCATATTGGAAAAAAGCAACTCTCTGGGGGAAGGTTTGGAGAAATTTCTTCAGAAAATCTCTCACTCTCACTTGAACACCATGGACTACAACTAGGAAGATTTAAGACAGGCACACCAGCCAGACTAGATGGAAGGACTATTGATTACAGTAAAATGGCTGAGCAAAAGGGTGATTTAGGCCTAAATATTCGTTTTTCTTACGATCGAGTGGTTGATAGTGAGATCGAGCAGATGTCATGCTTTATAGCACACACAAATTCGACAGTTCATAATGTTATTACAGATAACATTCACAGAGCGCCTATGTACAATGGGCAAATTGAGAGTGTAGGTCCAAGATATTGCCCCTCTATTGAAGATAAAATTATGCGTTACCCAGATAAAGACCAACACCATATCTTTGTTGAGCCAGAGGGAAGAGGTACGGTTGAAATGTATCCAAATGGAATATCGACAAGCCTTCCTGCGGAAGTACAGCTCGAGATGATTCGCGCCATTTCAGGACTTGAAAATGCAAAGGTGATGCGTTATGGGTATGCCATTGAGTATGATATCGTTGTACCACAAGAGTTGAAATACAGTTTAGAGACACGAAAGATTGAAAACCTCTTTTTAGCAGGTCAAATTAATGGTACCAGTGGCTATGAAGAGGCTGCATCACAAGGGTTGATGGCGGGAATTAATGCGAGTTTGAAACTTATGGGTAAAGAGCCATTGATTTTGGATAGGGGGAACTCCTATATTGGAACGCTTATTGATGACTTGGTATCAAAGGGAACAAATGAACCCTATAGAATGTTTACGGCACGTTCAGAGTACCGTTTGATTTTAAGAGAAGACAACGCTGACCTTCGACTAATGGAAAAAGGGTATGAAGTAGGACTGATATCCAAAAAACGCTATGAAATGCTTTTAGGAAAAAAAATTGAAATTGAAAAAATTCTTATCCAGCTTGAAACACTAGCGGTAGTACCAAGCACTCCTGGGCTTATAAATCTTATAGCTGAGAAAAATAGCTCAGAAGTGAAATCAAAAATAGTGCTTCGAGAATTTATCAAACGGCCCGAGATAACATTATTTGACATTCGACCCATGTTTGATGAGTTAAAAAACATTGATGAAGAAGTACTATACCAAGTGGAAGTAATGGTAAAGTATGAAGGGTACATTAAGAAGCAAGAGCGGGATTTAGTACGTTTTGGACAGCTTGAGGGAAAACTGATTCCTGCTGATATCGAGTACTCAGAAATTTTATCTCTTCCTAGGGAAGCGGTAGAAAAGCTAAAATCTGTGAAGCCACAAAATATCGGTCAAGCCTCTAGAATATCTGGAATTACTCCGGCAGCTGTTAATGTTATATTACTCTATTTAAAAGGGAGAAATCGATGAACTCTTTAGTCGTTGAAACACTACAAATGCAGTTCAAGGCATTTAATTTAGATGTATTAACAAAAATGGAGATTTACAAAAGTGAACTAAAAGAGTATAATTCACACACAAACGTAACGGCGCTCATACATGATGATGAGATTGATGAGAAGCATTATTTTGATTCATTGATACTTAATCGTTTTATGAGCGAGAGTGGCCAACGCGTAATAGACATTGGATCCGGTGCTGGATTTCCTGGTCTTGTTCTAGGGATATTACAAAAAGAAAATTACTTTGTACTCGTTGAGAGTATTGCTAAAAAAACACGTTTTCTTGCACAGATAACATCGAAACTAGAACTTCCTAATATTGAAATTTATTCAAAACGGGCAGAAGAACTAATTAAAGAGAAAAATTGGCACGAAACCTTTGATTTTGGTGTGTGTCGAGCAGTAGCAAGCTTAAATGTTATGCTGGAACTTGTTATACCTTATCTAAAAGTAGGGGGAAAACTGCTTGCACAAAAGGTAAACTATGAAGATGAGGTTAAACTCGCTGAAAACGCTTTAAAAGAGCTTGGATGTGAAATTATTGAGGTAGAAGAGTACATATTGCCAATAACGAATCAAAAAAGATTTGTTCTAATAATTGAAAAGAAAAGTGAGACTTCTAAGAAATATCCACGAACGGTGAAGCAAATCATTAAAAAACCGTTATAGAGAGGGGGGGATGTGATAGAGGTAAAGGGAATAAATTTTGAAATTGAAGGAAGAAAAATTCTTCATGACATCAATTTTACAATTGAAGATTCATCAACGTATACACTACTCGGTCCTTCTGGATGTGGAAAAAGTACCATTCTTAGAAATATTGTGGGTCTTGCACATCCTAGCAGTGGAGAGATTCTTTTTGATGGAATAGATATAACAAAAGCTAATAAGAAGCAAATAAATGAAATTCGCAGTAAATGCGGTTTTCTCTTTCAACAGTCAGCTCTATTTGATTCAATGACAATCGAAGATAATTTGAAATTTCCCATTTTGCAAAGCCCTAAAAGATATAGTGAAGCAGAGATGGATAAGATGGTCAATGAAAAATTAGAAATGGTAGATATGCCTGGAATTAACAAACTCTTTCCTTCAGAACTTTCAGGTGGAATGAAAAAGAGAGCAGCGCTCGCACGAAGTATTATTTTAGAGCCTAAATATATTTTTTATGATGAACCTACGACGGGGCTTGATCCA
>JAPLKR010000071.1:22759-37816 GCA_026387965.1 Fusobacteriota bacterium
GGCTTGATCCAATAATGTCACAAGTAATTGGCGACTTAATGCAGTCTCTCTCAAAACGACTTAAAATCACTTCAATTGTTGTGACGCATGATATGAAGTTAGCTTTTTTTATAGCAACGACAATAGGATTAATGCATGAAGGGAAATTAGTTATAGAAGGTGACAGTGAGTTTTTTAAGACCAGTCAAGATGCATTAATTAGACAATTTGTTGAAGGTAAATCTGAAGGTCCAATAAAATTAAAATCGATGGGGTAGAGATTATGGAGAAGAAAAAAAACTTATATGTGGGAATTTTTATTATAGCTTGTATTGCGGTTCTAATTGGGCTTCTAGTCATGGTACAGCAGCTAAATGTATTTAATAAATCATATTCAGTAAATGTGGTATTTGAAAATATTGGAACTATTACCAATGGAACGCCAGTGCTTCTCAATGGTGTTCAGGTCGGAAAGGTCTCTACAATAGCACTTGATGATAACTCGAATGATGTGGTTGTAACCCTTTCTGTTAATAATGGGGTTAAAATTCGAAAAGGGGCACAATTTAGAATTGTTATGAAAGGTATTATGGGGGATAGTCGAATTAATATTATTAACCCGGCAGTAGGGGATCAATATTATCAAAATGGAGATGAGGTAGTGGGAGCGAAAACTATTTCCATGGATACCCTAATTCAAAATCTTAACAATAGTATTTTGCTATTTAATAGTATTGCAGGTAAAATTAATGACCTTCCATTTGCAAATTTAGCCACTGCGATAGACCAGCTTAATGTAGTAATGGCTAATATGGCAACAGCAACCGCCAACGCAAATACCCTTATTACAAATTCAAATAATTTAGTAACGAATGCAACAAGTGTACTTGATGTCAATAAAGGGCAGATTGCACAAATTCTAAATCAGCTAAACTCAGTTGTAGCTAATTTGAATACTATGACAGGTGGAGCGAACAAGCAAAATGTGCAAGATATCATTGTACAAACTGATGCTCTAATTAAAAATTTAAATGAACTTCTCGATAGTAATACAAGTGGCAGTTCTACTACAAGCGGCAGTTCAGCAGTGCCTTTAAAAACATCCATCAAGAATTTATCTAAGATGACAGCCAAGGTAACTAATCTTCTCGATAATGATGTTTCATTTAATGTTACGGGATATGGAATTGGTGGGCCTGGTCAAAATAACGCAACCAACGGCAGTAATGCTGTTGGAAGCATGTCCTTTGATGTGAAAAATAGGCACTCTGACTACTTTGTGAGTATTGGCGGTGATGGAGTATTTGACAATCAACTCAAAGCGAAAGCGCTTGTTGGAAAATATTTAGATAATGATAAATTCTCATTTGGGGCTGGAATTATTGAGAATACACCTGGAGGACAGGTAACTTACCAGTATCTTCCTAATCTAATGTTAAAAGCTCAGGCCTTTAATTTTCAAAATGGCAAGTTGCAGCTAATTAACCAATATAATATTGGTGATTATAATCTTAATTTACTCTATCGTTCTGATCAAGTATACGGAGCAGGGATAGGATATACGTTTTAAATTAAATATTGTGAGAGAGGAGAGGTGTGATGAGTATCATAAAATATAGAACTCGATATATAGTGCTAATAATAGTTGTTATACTCTCATTCTTTCTTGCAAAAGGTGCAATATATATAAGGTTTCATATTAACGATATCATAAAATATTCATTGAAAAAAAGCATTAACTACGAGATTTCATTTAGTAGTATAAAAATTGAAAATTTAAATAAAATTGAAGTAGATAATCTCAGTGTAAAAAACAGTGAAGGGCAAACTCTCTTTACTGTAGATAGTTCTCAAGTGACCATTAATTGGATTGATTTCTTTCTAACAAAACAAAAAATTCAAAGTCTTAAACTCAATGGAGCTAATATTAATTTAACCATTGCAAAAAATGGGCAGGTTAATTTCTTAGTTGGAATGCAAAGTTCTGGAGGCGCTTTTTCTATTTCAGATATTCCTATTAAACAATTTATCATTTCAAACTCGTCTATGAGAATCTCTGACTTAAGTAAAACAGTTCCTTTTAATATGACTTTAACGGATATCAAGGGAGCATTTAATTGCTACAGTAGTTCAAAAAGCACATTGTCACTAAGTGCTAATAGTGGAACCCAGTCGATGTCTATCAATGGTAACATCATAAATAAAGGGTACAATATCGATCTTACTCTAGGGGGTGTTCAACTTACACCTGCTATTACAGAGTTTCTACCATTAAAAGGAAGTGGATTGACTCTGCTTTCCGGGACGGCAAGTGGTTCTATTGATATTACTGAAAAAGATTGGCTTGGAACGCTTAATATTTCAAATGCATCTGTAAATTACGCGCCAATAAAGGCAGATATTTACGGCCTTAACGGAACATTATCCTTTCGGCCGCAGGGAATAGACCTTGCTATTTTAGGAAGTGCAAAAGCCAATCAAGAGATTCACCCAGTTCGTTTTAATTTACAATATTATTCAAGTAATGAAAAGTTGCTAATTGGGCTTTTCCTAGGTGGGAAATTTGATCAAAAAGATATTGATTGTTATTCGCTTTTAAGTGCATTACCTGTAAAATTTAATGCTGTTGTAGAAAATCCGAGTGTAGCAGTTTCACTTACAAACGGGCAGCTAGATTTTGCTAGGGTTAAAATTCATGTAGATACCTTTAATATGAATGGGCTTCAACTTGACAATGGAGATACAATCTTAAATTATAATGGGAAAAAAATGCAACTTGAAATTCCAAGTTTTACTGGAAAACTGAGCTATCAAGGCATGCCTATTGCCGGAACTTTTACCAATATTATTGTCGGACAAAAAAATGCGACAGGCGAATTTGTTTTAAACGCCTATAATAATCAGTATTATTTCAACTCACTTTCGGGGAATTTTAATTTTTTATTTGCAACAAAGACGCCAACGTGTTATATTTATAATGGGAAAAACATTATTGCTTATACTATGAATCCAAAAACTCAGACTTTAGGCTTAAAATTAAATGTAGTTGATCCTATCAGTGTTCTTTATAAAAATTACACATTTTTAGTATCAGGAAAAGGAGAATTTGTAGGGTCAGATTTATATCATTTGTCAGGTGTGGGGCGATTGGTTGCGCAAAATAAATACATTGCAGAACCTATAGCATTAAATGTCCAAGGAACATATGGGATATTTAATTTCAATAACACAAACACGACGAAGAGTGGCATGGAGATTAGCGGAATTTTCAACATGCAAAATAGTAAAAATTTTGTATATTCTGTGAATGCCTATAATGTGATGACACCGATTGATATTCCACAGAAAAAAAATGTCAAGTTACTAATGAAATTTGATTTTTATTCAAACTATATTATTAATGGAGACTTTACCCATATTACGATAGAATTTAATGGAGAAGCTATTCAAAATAAAAAATATATTGCCTCTATTAAAGGTAATTTAGCTGTTAAAAATCTTCAAACGATGGAGTCAGAACTTTCTAATGGGTGTATTTCTTGGAATAATTTGTCTATAAATGATATTAAGTCAAATTTTGAAAAAAAAAGTAGTGGATATCAGCTATCAATCACTAATAGTGAGAATCAAATATCTTATATTGCTCAAATTTCATCGGATTTTAAGACTTTTAATGGAAGTGGGTATATACAGGGCTTAAGTGGAGCGAATATTACTCTAGGTGACAGCACACTGGTTTCATTTAATGTGGGAAAGCTTAAATTGAATACGAGTGGTGAAATTCTGAATCCAAATATTCAAATATTGGTTCAATCCGCTGAGTTTCAAACCAATACGACGCAAATAATTTCAATAAATGGAGCCATTTCATTTACGAATGAAAATTTAATTACTGAGTTAACCATCGATGGCACGAATACGCTGAAAGGAAATATTAACTTTAAAACAGAAAAAGTGAACTTAGATGCATCAATATCTACAGCGGATATCTCAAGATATGCCAATTTACCCCAGTTAAAAAATATTACGTTAAACTCTGATATACAGGTAAAAGGAAGCTTTGATTCACTCTCTTTGGATGGACAAGTCAAATTAGAAAATCTACCATATATAAATTCTATCTCAAAAGGTATTGAATTTATTTTTAATTATGATAGAATTAGTATAGGCGATTTATTTCAGAAAGGGACGCTTAACGTTACAAAATTCATTTTTTTAGATTCAGAGCAAAATACCATTTACTCTCTGGGTGGTTCCTATAATTTTGAAAAACAGTACCTAAAAGTGACATCTACTCAAAGCCAAATTGATTTGAGCCAAATAGATATCGATAAACATTTATCTGGTCTGATTAATACCAATGTTAACATTTCAGGAACACTAAGCAGTTTAAATGGAGATATTTCTATTAATGGAAATAATTTGAACTTAAATCAAATTATGGTGAATTCGCTAGATATTGAAGTGGGTATAGTTAATGGAAAATTTACAGTAAGTAAAGGAAAATTGCAGTATAATACCAACCAAAACCTCACAGTGAGTGGTAATTTCACACCAACGAGTAGCCAATATAATTTAAATTTAGTCGGACAAGAAATGAATATTACTATTCTCGAACCTCTATTTGCAGGAAAAATTACAAATGTGAATGGGCTTGCAAATATGAATCTTGCGGTGAATTCTAATGGGTATTCAGGAAATATTCAACTACTTAATGCGGGATTTACAACATTGGATGGTCAACTCGTTTTTGGAAATATTAATGGAGAAATTGATGTTACAAACAGTAATATTTTAATATCAAATATCGATGGAACTCTCAATGGTGGAACGTTTATACTGAAAAATTATCAAGCTAAAGTTCCAAATTTAACGCAGAGTGCTCAGTTTCTTAATGTGTTTCTTGCATCACAGTATGGAGATTTTGTCTTTAATAACATAAATTTCAATTACCAAGATCTGATTAATCTGCAACTTAGTGGAGCTATAGAGCTCATTGGTAATAATATTAAATCAACTTTATCAGTGCTTTCGGGGCAAGTAACAGGGATTCCTCAAAAAAAGCAACAAGTATCTCTAGCGGATAGTATTTCAAATATTACAAATTCCATTACCAATGTCTTTTCATCACAAAGTAGTGATCAAAAGAGTACCGTAGATTTAAACCAACCGATTATTCTCAAGCCGCTTATTGGAATTAATGTAGTTATTGTGGTTAATATTAACTCGGCCATTATCGTAAATATTCCGAGCTATACGGTGGTGAAAAATATTGTAGCATCCATACAAGGTGGCGGAACCATCAATATACAAAATGGTAAAATAAATATTTTAGGAACTTTCTTTACCAATACAGGGTCTGCAATTTTTATGGGAAATAGCTACTCGATTCAAGCTGTTAAAGTATCATTTCAAAATAATTACCAATATTTACCTGAAATCAATCCAAGTATTTCTGCCTATTTAAGTACTATTGTAAACAATAATGCTATTTGGATTAACATTAATGGAAATGTAAAAGCAATGAATGCATCATTTAGCTCAAGCAATAGTCAGTTGACACAAGAAGATATTGCTTCGCTTCTTGCTTTTAATACCACTGCAGTGAATATCTCTGCGCAAGGGGCGGCATACGATATGATTGATAAAGGCATTAGCTCAGAGCTATTATCGCCATATAGCAATCGTATAGGCCAAGCAGTTGGGTTGGACAGCTTAAATGTAGATGCGAATTTTTTAACTAGTGGAAATAATAGTGGAAGTGGAAATATAGGACCCAACCCATCTGTTGCAGCAAACGCGAGTATCAATAATCCTATCTTAGGTCTCTCTGTATCAGGCACAAAAAATTTGTATAAAGATATTATCTCTAGCACAGTTTCATTACAATATTCAGATATAATACCTGGTAAGATAAGTGCATATACTTGGACACTTAACTATAATCTCTTTACCAGTTGGAAATATAAAATTTTTGATACGGTAGCACTGATGACAGGGTTTACTAAATATTATGATTTATATGGAAGTAATCAAACTTTAGGATATATTGTTAATCCACAAAGATTAGAAGACCATGACTACATGAATTATCTATTTGGCGTGAAAGTAAGCAAATCATTCTATAATCCGTTTAACTTTTAAGAAGGAGTTTTTATGAAGAAAAAGGCAACCATAATTGTTGCAGCAACACTCTCAACAGCATTACTCGCAGCAACAAATACGGTAAATGTGGCCCCCGCGGTGAGTCAAAGTAGTTCAACCTCAGGTAGTGCGATTAGCCAAAGTGGTTCGGCGACAACATTACTTGCACCGAGTGTAAGTGGTTCAAGTGTTTTAGGAGCGCCAAGCAGTGCAGCTCAGAACATTCAATCAGATAAAATTGCTAATATTATTATTCAAGGGAATAGCTCAATTACCACAGCTCAAATTATAGGAAAGCTTCCCTTTGCTGTAGGTGCAACATTTAACAAGGCACTCATAAAACAAGGGCAAACGGATTTGCAAAATAGTGGATGGTTCAAAAGTGTAAACCCAAGCGTTGTCGCGTATCAAGGGCAAGTATATGTAACGTATACTGTAGCTGAAAATCCAATGATTAATCAAATCATTGTATCAGGGAATGAGTATGTATCTACTCAAGATATCTTAAGCGCAATTCCTATTAAACCATACTCAATGTTTGACCAAGGGCAAATTCAAGAGACAGTTCAAGATATTCAAGCCCTCTATCAAAAAGCCGGATATTTTGTTATGATTAAAGATATCAGTTTAGATCCAATGTACAATTTAAACATTTCACTAGTGGTTCCAACGTTAAATGCAGTAGAATTTAAAAAAGTAGTTACCAAAGATTCTCCTTCAAAAACATTTAGAACAAAAAAATATGTTATGGAGCGTGAAGTTTCTATGCCTGTTGGGCAGCCGATAAAATACTCGGATGTTCAAAATACCATAGCTAGTTTGTATCAATTAGGAATTGTACAACCTGATAATCCGGAATTTAAGCCAGTTAAAGGTAATCCGAATGCTGTGGATGTTGTTTTTCCTATCGAAGAGAAGCGAACAGGACAGTTAATGGGATCGGTATCTTATGGAACGGCAATAGGAGTTGTAGGAACATTTAGTATTCTTGACAACAACTTTAACGGAATGGACCAAACACTTGGGTTATCACTTCAAGCTTCCACACAAGATAACAGAACCTACATGCTTCAGTTTTCAGATCCATGGATTAAGGGAACTAATCATGTAAACTTCAACTCATCCCTATTTAAAAATGATTATTTAGCCGTAAATGGACCTTATACGAGCAGCTACGGAGCACAGTTTGGCTTTGGACGAACTTTCGCTAAAAATTGGAATTTAACCATTACCAATGGAATTACTAATTATGCACAGTACAGTCAAAATAATTATTCAGCACTGCTAGATTCATATACGTCTTATACCATAGGACCACAACTTACGTATGATACACGAAATAATGTATTAAATCCGACTAGCGGAGATTATGATTATTTAGTTCTACAACAAGGATTTGTATTTGGAGGGCATGGAGATATTATTTATCCTAATCCACCAACGCCTGGTCAACCAACGATAAATTATGGAAATCTTGCAGGGGGTCCACAATATCAAACAGCAAGTATCACTTTAACAAAATTTGTTCCGTTTGCATTCAACAACAACTTTTTGGCACTAAGAAGTATCGTAGGTACAGAATCTGCAACCACCCCCAATGCGGCACTATGGCAAGTAGGAGGAGATGGAACATTACGTGGTTATGACCCAGGTACTTTCCAAGGAAATCAAGAGGTTGTACTAAATTTTGAAAACCGCTATAATGTAACTTCATGGTTTCAAACAGTTGGATTTTTTGATGCAGGAACAGCAACAAATTCTGTAAGTAATATGTTAGCGTTATACTCAGATTATGGAGTAGGATTTAGAATATTTTCACCTCTTGGACCACTGAGATTTGACTTTGCATGGCCACTTCGACCAGCGCAAGGTAGTGGCGGTGGACTACACTTTATTTTTGGAGTGGGAGAGATGTTCTAGTAAATATTAAGGAGATGAAATGAAGAAAAGTCTAATTATTGCAGCAAGTATAATAGTAACAAGTGCGTGTGTAATGGCAGCTAATTTACAAATAGGAACGATTAATACACAGCAAATTATTCAAAATTATAGTGGAGCCGCGGTCGTTCAACAAGAGCTTGATCAGAAAAAAGCTCAACTTCAAGAAGTGATGAAAACAGAGCAAGATAACCTAACAACAGAGCAAAATGCTCTTAATCAGCTTGGAACGAAGGCGACACCAGATCAAGTGAAAGCTTTCCAAGATGCTCAACAACAATTTCAAACAGATTATCAGACGATGCAGCAAGAATTGAGTCAATATCAACAAGAACAGATGCAACAGTTAAAAAATACTATTGCTACCGCAACACAAACGGTTTCATTAACTTCAGGATATCCCATTGTACTAGATTCTCAAGCAGTTCTTTATGGAGGAACAAACATTTCATCACAAGTTCTTAAGGCACTTAATGGAATGCAGTCAATTAGTTTAGATGATTAATTTAGGAGGGAGCATGCGATTTAGTATTAAAGAGATTGCTAGTAAAATGGGGGCAACAATAGTAGGGGATGACTCTCTGTTTGTTACCCGGCTTGCTCCGATTGCACAAGCATCTAAAGACGAACTAACTTTTATAAGTGAAGAAAAATATTTTCCTTTTGCGAGTACAACTCATGCAAAAGTTATTATTGTAGAAAGTTGTGATCCATTACCAAGAGATAAAACATATTTGGTAGTAAAAGGAAACGTTAGGCAATATCTTCCTATTCTTTTAATGCTTTTTAAGCCAAGTTTCAAACAAATTGACAAAATGATTGAAGATAGCGCAGAGATTGCTAAAGATGTTCATATTCCCAAGAGTTGCTATATTGGACACGATGTAAAGATATCTAAAGGGTGTAAAATATACCCTAATGTTTCTATTTTAGAAGGCACTGTTATAGGTGAAAATTGTACGATATATCCTAATGTTACCATAAGAGAGTTTTCCAAAATTGGGAAAAATGTTATTTTTCAGCCAGGTTGTGTTATTGGTTCTGACGGGTTTGGATATTATACGCTTGGTGGTAAGCATATTAAAATTGAGCAAATTGGTACTGTCGTAATTCATGATAATGTTGAAATAGGTTCCAATACAACTATTGATAGAGGTGCAATTGGAGACACTGTGATTGGAATGGGAACTAAGATAGATAATTTAGTTCATATAGCTCATAACGATTTAATCGGCGAAAATTGTTTAATTATAGCTCAGACAGGGATATCCGGCAGTGTAACCGTAAAGAACAACGTAACCATTGCTGGGCAAGTGGGTGTAGCAGGGCATTTAACTATTGGTGAAAATGTAATTGTTGCAGCAAAAGCGGGAATTTCAAAAGATTTAGCTCCAAATCAAAAATATCAAGGAAACCCTGCACAACCAATGCTGGATGAACAAAAAAGTAAGGTATATGTAAGAAAATTACCGAAACTTTTTGAGAGAGTTAAAGAGTTGGAAAAAATGATACTTGAAAAAAATAAGGGGGAAAATTGAAAAAAATAACTACACTATTACTAGGAGCAACCTTGTGTATGTCATCAACTCTATTTGCCGATACAGCGCTGAATGGAAGTACAGGAATTATTGATTTTCCAACTGCGTTTAATCTTAGATCAAATAATTATACTGTATCTGGATTTGGTATGTGGGGTTCGAATTATAATCAAAAAATGCCTTTTTTTGGTGCTTCAGTTGAATCTGGGTTTCTTTCATGTATGGAAGCGGGGGTACGTGTTCAAACAACGAATACAGACATGAATAATGAGTTTTTACTCTCTAATATTAAACTTCAAGTGTTTAGAACACAAGATAATATGAATGCGGTTGCTTTCGGCTATAATGAAGGATTTATGCCATATGCCTATGCTGTAGTGACACATTTAGAGCCTCTTTCATTTTTAGTATCCCCGCTTGTAATGAATGGTGGTATAACGTTTGATCAAAATAATAAATTAAATGCTTTTGGCGCGCTTCAAGTTCCCGTAATTCAACCTGTTGCGTTAGATTTCGAATTATATACCTATAACACGCAAAGTCAATCCCTAGCTGAAAATATGGTGCCAACGTCAAATGAACTACAACTATCTTATAATGCAGGAATTTCATGGCGAGCTACTTCAGATTATTCGACTAAATTTTTCTACAGAGATGTAGATAATTCGTGGGGAATTCAGGTAAATTATCTTGGGATTTTTAATGGATAAAAGTTCTGCACGTAAATTAGGTAACGTGTGTCGCAGTAGTATTACTAAAGAAGCGTTTGAATACTCAAAAGTGAAAATTTTTGAAAATTTCAAAGCATTAAATATGCGGCAGAATTACATTGCAAGTTTTATCTCAATACAAACAGAAATATCCACTCATTTATTAAATGAGTGGATATTTTCAGAAAAGAATCTTATATTGCCAAAAGTTAAAGGATCAAATTTACTATTTTATCAAATTAAGTCGCTCGATGAAGGATTTGAAAAGGGTCGCTTTGATTTAGTAGAACCTCAAGAGTCTATTCATACTAAAATACAAGTAAGTGAAATAGAGGTAGTATTATTTCCAGGAATGGCTTTTACCCAAAGTGGGAAGCGTGTTGGTTATGGTAAGGGGTACTATGATAAGGCTTTAGCGGAGTTTAAGGGTATCAAAATTGGAATATGCTTTGAAAATCAAATAGTAGATGAGATATTCACGGAAAGTTATGATATTTCAATGAATTACATCATAACTGAAAAAAATGTGTATAAATGCAAAAAAGACTAGCCACAAGCTAGTCTTTTAAATTTGTATTATTTAGATGAAGTTGTAGGAAGAGCCATATACACATAATTTGGGTTTTGAACCATTCCAAGTTTAGTTTCTGCAAACTTTTGGATTCCATCAAGATCCATATTCATGGTGATGGCAGAATGTAAATGGCTTACAGTAAGCTCAGTTGCAAACAGGTTTTTATTGAGGTTGGCTAAATTCATATTGAGTCTTGTATTACTAATGACAACCCCAGTATAAAATACCGAAAGAACAATAAATGTTGCTACGATAAGAGCAGTTAAACGGTATAACTCACTTTTTTGAGTATGAATAGCAGCAGAGGAATTGTTGTAATAAGTTGTATCAACATGAGATACATGTGCAAAGTTTTGGTTTATTTTGACCTGCTTTTTTTGCGTATTCATGGTTATTTCCTTTCTGCTACCCTTAGTTTAGAAGAGTGAGCTCTAAAATTTTCATCTACTTCGTGATCAGCTGGAATAATAGGCTTCTTAGTAATTAAATGTATTAAACTCTCTTTGTCACACATACAGACAGGGAGAGCTGGAGGACATACACACTCCATATTATAATACTTAAATTCAGTTTTTACCAGTCTATCTTCTAAAGAATGAAAAGTAATTATGGCTAAACGCCCTTTAGGAGCTAAATACTGTATGGACTTTTCAATAACAGTCTTAATCACTCCAAGTTCGTCATTTACATGCATACGTAGAGCTTGAAAAACCCGTTTTGCGGGATGCTTATTTTGATGGTAGGGAACAGCTCTCTTAATGACTTCAACAAGATCAAAAGTTGTGACAATTTCTTTTTCCTGTCTTGCTGCCACAATGAAGCTTGCTATTCTATTTGACTTTTTTTCTTCACCATACGCAAAAAATATTTTTGCTAGTTCCTCTTTAGTTAAATTATTAACATACCATCTAGCACCGACACCGCTACTTTGATTCATTCGCATATCGAGTTCGGCATCCATACGATAAGAAAAACCACGTTCTAGTGTGTCAAGTTGATAAGATGAAACTCCGAGGTCAATTAATATACCATCGACTTTACTAAAGCCATTAAGGTAAAGAATTTTCTCTAAATGCGCAAAATTATCATTAGTAAAAATTATTTTATCATGATACTCTTTTAGTCGTTCTTTTGCAAATTTTATGGCATCTTTATCTTGATCGATACAAATAAGTTTGCCTGTAGTAAGTTTTTGGACAATTTGGCTAGAGTGCCCACCTCCGCCAAGAGTACAATCTACATATATGCCTTCTGGATTGATATTGAGTGCTTCGAGCACCTCGGTGGTTAGTACGGGGATATGATAATTTGTATTAGAAGTCAATTAGTTCCTCCGCCGTTTCCTCAAACGTCTCTTCGGCCGCTTTAGAATAGTTAGTCCAGTTCTCTTTAGACCAAATTTCAATTCTATTTAGAACCCCAGTAATTACAACCTCTTTATCAATTTCAGCATGGGCTTTAAGTGTATCAGGTATTGAAATTCTTCCTTGTTTATCAAATGATGAATTGCTTGCTCCTGCAAGAAGTAATCTTGTAAATGCACGCGCACTTTGTTTTGTCATAGAAAGCCCTCTTAGTTTCTCAGCAAGGATTTCCCATTCGTTAATTGGGTATAAAAAAAGACAATTATCGAGACCTTTAGTAAGCACATAATCGCCTGCTAAAAAGGCATCGCGGAGTTTAGATGGAAGAATAACGCGGTTTTTTTCGTCTAACGTATGATTAAATTCACCCATAAACATGAAAACCACCTCCTTTTTTCTCCACTTTGCTCCACTTTGCTCCCTATAAGATACATTTTAATGAATGAAAATATAAATGTCAACCTTTATTTCACAAATTATAATTAATTTATATTAATTATAATTAAAAAGATGAAAAAAGCGGGTGATTATTGGTGTGAGGTGCGCTGTGCAAGCGCATGTTGAATATTTAATACGATAGTAGATGCGCATCGAAACACAAAGATAATAAAAAATCATTAATAATAAAGTGAATAAAATTGTTTTTTGATACAGAATTAAGAATAAAAAAACAAAAAGAGATATCGTGGACGATATCTCTTTTCGATAGAATTAAATATGAGGTAAAGTGCTTAGGCACTAGGGGATTGAAAACATCCATAGCCATATGGAGCGCCGGTACCGGTTGCAATATTATAACCACTGTTTGCTTTACGGGAGTAATTTAGATAAGTATAGCTGTAAAGTGGTGGTGAGACTGCTTGCCCAGTATATTCTTGACCCATTTTTAGCTGATTATATAAATCAATGCTTATCGCATAGCTAGAAACACTAGGAGGGGTAATTTTTAAGCTTGCAGGGCCAAAAGCTGGGATGGTTTGAGTGGTTGTAGGAATATTTGTAACATCATCTAGAATGAAATCACTCGTGGTGTTTTGAAAGTTTGAATATATATTAGTAAGAATCTTATTGGTAAAAGAATCGTTACTATTTTTGCAAAATGCCACACCAGAGGCATTGATCATTCCTGAAATTGCAGGGGCAGATACACTCGTTCCCCCAGATATACTCCATTCACCGTTACTATAAATACTTACTCCACATTCCGGGTCAGAAGAAAATGAGATATCGGGTGTAGCTCTCATTTGAATGAGTCCTGCTCCTGAAACACCGTATTCTGAAGGATCCAAAGGCCCTACAAGATTGGGAGTTGTTGCGAGGACATTTGTTTGATAAGAGGGAGCTTGTTGAAGTGAAAAACCTCCATTGCCACATTGAATACCAATAACAGAGGTAGATAGACCATCATTTTGGTAAATGCGGTTAATAATGTTATTGTAATATGTTTCAACACTTTGTGCATCTTGCGAAGAGTGTGTTAGAACAGTGTTATAGACATTATATAAGTCAGCGCTTCCGCTTGGTTGAGTTACACCAACGAAAATATCGCACCATGGACTAACAGGAGAGTTTGCTTGAACAGGAATGGACATGCCACCGGCAGCAATGACATTAGGGAGGGCAGCTGGGATTGAGGTGAAAGATCCATCGTCTCCCGTGGAAGCAACATAAGCTACATTGGGGTAATTTTTCACACTATATCCTGTTGCTCCAATAGGATCTCCATAACCATACTCTGCTCCCATACTACAAGAAACTTCACCTCCACCATTTTCATTGACATATGAGCCAGCGTAAGTTAATGCATTTGGGACATTATTACCTCCACCTCCGTTCAAACTTCTTGCACAAAAAACAACAATTTTTGCTTGAGGAGCCATTGCATGGACCATTTCCACATCAAGATCAGCTTCAGCATTGACGTCTTGCTGTTCACCTTGGGTCATTGCAGCTCCAGATTGGTTGGGAGCATTTAGCATTAAAAAATTCTTGTTTGTTACCAAAGGAAGCCCATAATATGCAGAATAGGTATTCAAATCAGACATAAGGGTTGGGTCACTTCCTATAGCGATAATGCCGATAATTCCATGAGCTTGAGCCGATGCAACACCACCATTCTCTGGTATATTAAACCTCTGATATAATTGCTGAGGTGAAGCGCCACCGACAATAGGCTGCGAAGTAGTATTAGAAGCATCTGCTGGTCTAAACAGGATATAGTTTGTATGGAACTCACCACAAGCCTTAGAAGCGGTATTAGAAGAAGGTGAAAGGGGAGTACCAAGGCTAAATTGAGCAAATGAGTTAGTAGTAAATTGATTTTCCTGAGATGGTATCGTGTTTGAAGCAGTCAAATTTCCCTGTTCTCTTGGGGAATAATTTGTAGAAGGAATAATGAAAGTTCCTTCTTGTGTTGACATTTGAAGACCTGGAATAGGAGTAGCTGCCATGATTGGAGTAACAATTACAATTAAGGCAAGTGTTTGGATAAGTGTCTGAGATAGTTTGTTCATAGTTAGAGACCTCCATTTCTATTTTTGTATATTTCGCCGCAAAAATTCTTTGCAGCTGCATATTATCACCAAGTATATCAAGTTGCGTAATAAAAATCAAATACAAAACGACTCTTTTTAAATGAATATTTGTTAACAATATGAGCCATTAATACACAAAAGCGTTTTGAATTATGACGATACTCGTTTGAATATTTATAAATGAAAAAAGGACAAACTCTATGAGAATTTGTCCTGGAAAATGTATGTGTTTGATATTAAGGTTGAGTGTTTGCAGCTCCTGAAGGGGTATGGATT
>JAPLKR010000060.1 GCA_026387965.1 Fusobacteriota bacterium
TTCAAACACAAACTCTTTTATATCTGTTCCCGCAGGGCTTGCTGCATCTGTGACTAAAAAGAGCTTATCCCCTTTGATTTTTTTTGCAATTTCAATTGCGGCATAATCACAGTGGAAGCCATCAGCGATAATGCCGGTATAAATATCCGAATTAAAAACGGCGCCAATTGCACCAGGTTCTCTTCCGGTATAGCCACTCATAGCATTGTATAGATGAGTAGCCATAGAGATGCCATTTTCGATACCAGTCATAGCTTGCGCGTAAGTGGCGTTGGTATGCCCAAGAGAGACGACAATTCCAGATTCTACCAAAGTTTGAATATGTTCGCGAGTTGCATTTTCAGGTGCTAAAGTAACCATAGAGACAATTTCTGCGTAGCTAGCTATTTTTCGAATCATATTAATTTCGGGCCGTCTTACGTATTTTGGATTGTGAACGCCGCGCTTTTCCATATTTAGGTAAGGTCCCTCGATGTGAAGTCCAGAGATGTCATATCTAAATTCCTCTTGAAGCTCTTTAACAAGGTCAAGGGCTTTTTCAATTTTTTCATCACTTGTGGTAATAAGTGTTGGTGCAATCGTAGTCGCACCATATTTTCTAGCACTCTTTGTCATGATTTCTAAACACTCTTTTGTGATTTCAGAATTGAGAAGCTTTCCGCCAAAACCGTTTATTTGAAGATCGATAAATCCAGGAGTTAATATTTTGCCGCTACAATCGATGATAGTACTGCCATCGATTTTCACTTCGGAGCTCGGAAGGAGTGCAATAATTTTTTGATTCTCAATAATTACTGAAAAGTTATCATAGACTCTATCATCGGAGTATATTGTTGCGTTATGTAATATAATCATTTGAGGTTTACTCCTATCGAAATGTGAGAAAGGTGATCATGAAGCTCTTTAAAATATTTTGCTGTTTTAACTTTTAGTTCCATAGTGGCAGACTCATCGCACACAATGATCCCTTTTCTGTGCAGTTGTAGAGCGGTGATAGTCCACATATGATTGACACTGCCTTCAACTGCTTGTTGAACTGCTAAAGCTTTTGAAAGTCCAGAAGCTAAAATAAGAACTTCTTTTGCATCAAGTAGAGTTTGTACCCCAACCGTTAAGGCCATTTTAGGAACTTGATCTAAATCATTGTGAAAAAATCTTGAGTTTGCAACGACAGTATCATAGGTTAATGTTTTTAAACGCGTTTTAGAAGCAAGAGAGGATCCTGGTTCATTGAAAGCAATATGACCATCATTTCCAACCCCTCCAACAAAAAGGTCAATACCACCAAAACTTTCAATTTTCTTTTCATACTCTTCGCATTCTTTTGACAAATCGTTTGCATTACCATTAAGGATGTGAACGTTTTCTTTTTTGATATCAATGTGGGAGAAAAAATTATACCACATGTAGTAGTGGTAACTTTCAGGATGATCATCAGCGATTCCCACATACTCATCCATATTAAATGTAATGACATTTTCAAAGCTTACTTTTCCAGCTTTGTTGAACTTGATAAGCTCTTTGTACATCGCAAGAGGGGTTCCTCCTGTAGGGAGTCCGAGTACAAAGGGGTTTGCTTTTGTAGCGTTTGCAGCATTGATTTTGTTTGATACGTAAACAGCTGCCCAATATCCAACATTTTCTTGAGTGATAACTAAACGCATAATTTTTCTCCTTAAATGGTTTTGTGTTTGTTTTCATTGAGTTTTTAACAACTTTTGTGTATAATGAAAATATATATAAAAACATTTCTCTAACTGACATATTTATATTATGCAAAAAAAGTGAAGAAAAGTCAATTTAATATTACATTAAAATGAAAAAAAATAAATCTAATGGACGGAACAAATGAATGAAAAATTATTTAACGAGTATAGAGACTACGAAATTGAGATATTTTTTCAAGAAGTGGAAATTAAAAATTATCAATTTAAATATAAAAAACTTGATAGTGTACAAGCTTCAAAAAGCATCGGAGCTGGCGTTCGCGTGGTTAAAGATGGGAAAATTGGCCAGTATTATTCAACGGAAGCGAATCCTAATTATAAAGAGATGATTGAAAAAGCTATTATAAGCATAAAATATTCCAGAGATGGAAAATTTTTGCCGAGTATTGTTGAAAGTGTTGTAGATACAAATGTAAAAAAAAGTATAAGTGAATCAGAAATTAATGAATTAATAAAAGAGATTCAAGAGTGTATAGAGACGCATACGACAGACGGGGTTACGTTTCCTGAAAGCTCTCTTTCACTTAATAAGACAAAACAAGGGTTTTTCACATCCTCTGGAAAAGAACTTTTGCAAGTTAATGATACTTATACATCGGTTTTTTATGCAAAAGCAACTTCTGAGACGGAAGAAGAGAGTGGGTATGATTATATTGTAACTTCTGATATCCGCGCCTTAGATTTGGAAAAAATTGCTAAGAATGCAAAAGAAAAAACGAAAAAAAAACTTGGGGCTTTAAAATTTTCTGAAAACCTTATGGTGGAGTTAGATTATCCCATAGTTATTGAATTGTTAGAACTTTTACTATTTTCTTTTTCTGCAGAAAATATTGTTAAAAAACAATCGTTTTTTTTACAAGAGCGTTATAAGTTTTTAGATAAAAAATTAAGTATTATTGACGACGGACTTCTGAACGGGGGGGTCGCGACAACGCTGTTTGATGGGGAAGGCCAAAAACGCCAAACGACTCCTCTCGTGAAACAAGGTGAAGTAGTTAATTACTTATCTAATATGGAAACCGCAAAGGTACTCGGAATTATGAGTAGCGGAAATGCTTCAAGAAAAAACTTGACTCAATTAGGTGTAGCTCCTACAAATATTGTTGTAAGCGGTGGAACTATATCAGAAGACGAATACCAATCATTTGGAAGAAGAGTATGTATTACTGAGGTTATGGGAATACATATGGTTAATCCAATAACGGGTGAATTTTCTCTTGGAGCAAAAGGATTTTTACATGAAAATGGTCAGCAAAAGCCGATACGTGGATTTGTAATTAGTGGGAATTTTATTGAAGTTTTTAAAAACATTGAAGCTCTTTCACCGATACAAAAACAGTGTGGAAATTTTTTAGTGCCCAAAATTATGGTAAATAATATTAAAATTACTGGATAAGGGGTGCATTATGGCGAGGAAAAAATTAGGCGAGAAATTAGTGAAAAATGGGATTATCACGCAAGAACAGTTAGTAAAAGCAGTAGAATATCAGTACAAAACAGGTAGGAAATTGGCCACGTGTATTGTTGAGCTTGAATTTGCAACATCGAGCCAAATTCTTCCACTTTTAGCTGAAGAAGTGGGGTTTAAGCCAGTGAATCCTCATGCATATTTTGAGAGTATTAAAGAGTTAGTTCAATTGATGCCGAAGGATTTGTTGGAAAATTGTGATATTCTTCCTATTGAAAAAGACGGGAACAAACTTATTTTAGGAATGACAGATCCCTTTGATTTGGAGATGATTGATCGTGTTCAAATGGTCACGGGATTTGCCGTAAGTCCTGTGCTTTTAATGAAAAACGATATCGAAGAGATGCTTGAAAAAAGCAGCGTAATTAAAAAACAATCAACATCTATAAAAGAAGAGGAAGAGCAAAATACTCTTGAAAAAGCTGAGAGGGAGTTCGCTTCGGCGACAGATATTTTAGGTGATCTTTCAACTTTTGAAGATTATGAAATGGAAAAACTTGTTGAACGTGACGAGGGTACGGAGGAAGCAGATCAAGGACCTATAATTGAAGCGGTAGACAAAATTATTTCACACGCCATCGCGTTAAAGGCATCAGATATTCATATAGAACCTTTTGATGATGAAGTACGCGTGCGTTTTAGAGTGGATGGTATTTTACACTTAATTAAAACTTTCCCTAAAGTGGTAGCGCGCGTTCTTTCAGCAAGAATTAAGATTATGTCGGATTTAAATATCGCAGAGCGTAGATTGCCACAAGATGGTCGTATTAAGTTGAAAATTAAAATAACACCAACTCAGGTGAAAGAGATAGATTTTCGTGTGTCGATACTTCCGACCATATATGGTGAAAAGGTAGTAATGCGTATTCTTGATTCAAGCGCTGCAGAAGTATCACTTGAAGATCTTGGAATGTCGCAAGAAGATAAAAGAAAATTAGAAAGTGCGAGCGATCGCCCTTATGGAATGATATTAATTACAGGGCCGACAGGAAGTGGAAAATCAACCACGCTGTATAGTGTGCTTCAAAGAGTTAACAAAGGAGATGTTAATATTTCAACTGCGGAAGACCCAGTTGAATATCGTTTGAAGGGCGCTAATCAAGTTATGTGTAAAGAGAGTATTGGTCTTACATTTGCAAGCGTACTACGTTCGTTTTTGAGACAAGACCCTGATATTATCATGGTGGGTGAGGTTCGAGATGAGGAGACTGCAGGAATTGCGGTAAAGGCAGCGTTAACAGGGCATTTGGTCCTTTCTACCATTCATACTAATGATGCGCCATCAACAATTCAAAGACTTTTAGATATGGGAATTGAACCCTATTTATTAGCCTCATCATTAGTACTTATACAAGCACAGAGATTAGGCAGAAAGCTTTGCAAATTTTGCAAAGAAGAAGAGAGCCCAAGCCAATTAGCGTTGAGTTTTGAAGCATTGAAACTCTCTGCTGAAAAATATAAAGATGTGAAGTTTTATAAGGGTAAAGGGTGCCCTAGATGTAGCGGAACAGGGTATAAAGGGCGTATAGGGTTTTACGAAGTGATGGAAATGAATGATGCGATTCGAGCTAGTGTAAAACCGGGTGTAAACTCGGAAATCATTCGAGAATTGGCCAAAGCTAATGGGATGCAAACGCTACGTGAAGACGGTGTGAGAAAAGCCGTAGCAGGCATCACGTCGCTCGAAGAGGTACTTAGAGTTACTATTGAAAATGGGAGCTAGAGATGAAGCTTAGCTATAAAGTAATGGACGAGAGTGGCGAGAGTAAAATGGGTGAAATTGAAGCGAGTTCAGTTTCTGAGGCTCGTAATCAATTAAAAACCCAGGGATTTAAGATATTAAAACTAGAGGAAAAAAATGTTGTCAAATCAAGAGAAAAACTTTCTTCAAAAGGCAGCAAATCAGATGAATCCCCTGTGAAAAAAGATAAAAAACGGGGAGAAATAGTAAAAGAACCCCTTAAACTTAGAGGGAGAATTAAAAATAAAGAGATGGTGCTTTTTTGTAAGTCGATGGTAATTTTACTTGAAGCAGGGATACCGATATTGGGATCTCTTCAAACCATAGGTGAGCAGAGTACAAATAAAGCGTTTAAATCTATTATGCTAACGGTAGAACACAACATTAAGGAAGGGCTTTCTCTTTCGGAAAGCTATGCTAAATTCCCACATTTTTTTACTAAACTATTCATCAATATGGTGAAAGCGGGAGAAGAATCTGGGAACATTGTTCTCTCTTTTAGTCGTATGGAAGTATACTATGAGAAAATTGAAGATATTAAGAAAAAAGTGCGAAAAGCAACCACATATCCGGCGGTAATAATTGTTGTAGCCATTGGACTTGTAACACTTCTTTTGACATTTGTGGTGCCCGCCTTCGTAAAAGTGTTTCAAGATGCGGGAGCGAAACTACCGTTTTTGACACAAATGATGCTAACAATCAGTGATATTTTGAAGAACTATTTCCTTATTATTATTGCGGTACTTATCGTCGTTTTTTTCCTACTCAAACGTTTTAAAAAGAGTACTCGTGGTGCTATTATCATTGATTCAATTGTTCTTCGTATTCCTGTAATCAATAAGTTGGTTATTAAAATAGAACTTTCACGGTTTTCACGAACGATGGCTTCGCTTTTGGCGGGTGGGGTGCCTATTATGAGATGTTTTGAAATTTCAGAGCAAATTATGGGGAGTGCGATACTAAGAGCGGTGGTAGAAGATACACGTATTGGGATTAGAAATGGCAAACAAATTGTAACAACGCTTTCAAAGAGCCACTATATCCCAAGAATTATGCTTCAGATGATTGAAATCGGTGAAGAATCAGGGAATTTACCTGAGATGTTTGAAAAGGTGGCAGATTATAATGATAAAGAACTTGAAGAGATAATAGAAACAGTTGTCGCACTAATAGAACCAGCGATTATCGTTGTTTTAGGTGGCATTATTGGCGTGATTGTTCTTTCGATATATTTACCAATATTAAGTGTTTCAGAGTTAGTGGGATCGGAGTAAAAGATGTCAGATATCATATTAAAAGTAGAGAAACTCTCAAAAATATATAAAAATAAAGATGTACTTCGTAAAGGAGAAAAAAGCTTTCAAGCGCTAAACAATGTCTCTTTTGAAGTGAAAAAAGGTGAGATATTTTCAATTATTGGCCTAAATGGCGCAGGGAAGACATCACTAATAAAATTGATTTTAGGACTTATGCAGCCGACAGAAGGTAGTATTGAAATTTTTGAAAAAGAACATATTAAGAGGCAAGATTATGCGTTAATTGGATACCTTCCTGAAATTTCGTACTATCCAAAAGAAGTGACGTTGAAGAGTTTAATGAGTTATTACGCAGATTTATATCACATCAAGAACAAATCGAGTAGAGTTCTTGATGTGATTGAAAAAGTAGGACTCTCTCATAAGCTCAATGTAAAGTTAGAAAAGTTTTCAAAAGGAATGCTTCAGCGAGTAGGGGTAGCACAAGCTATCATCAACAGGCCACAACTATTAATTCTTGATGAACCGATGTCCGGTCTTGACCCACTCGGAAGAAAACTGATAAAAGAGCTAATTATTGAATTTAATGCACAAGGGACAACGGTTATTTTGACAACGCATATTTTGAGTGATATAGAGAGTTTTGGAGGAAATATAGCGATTATTAACGAGGGGAAACTTAAAAAAACCTTCTCTTTTTCTCAAGAAGAGATGAGCCACTATGAGATTACTTATCGAGATATTTCTAAAAGCGTTAAAGAAAATAAAATTTTGAAAATAGAGGAGCCAAACCTTTCACAAACGATTGAGAAACTGATAAAAAGTGGCATGAATATTGAATCTATTGAACACTCAAGAAAAAGTTTGGAAACTATTTTTTTAGAGGCAATTTCACATAAAAGCATTGATAAATCAACATTGAAATAATGAGAAGGATTAGAAAATGAGACAGACATGGGCTATATTAAAGTTTACTTTAATCGAAAATATTTCTAATAAATTATTTAAAGGTTTTATTGCATTTACGGTACTCATAATTATAGGAATATTTATATTTAAAGGGTTAGCACTTTATTCGCAAAATGATGTGGTAATTGGAATGGGGCAGTTAGCGATAGAATTTTTTTTACTTTTAATTGCTATTTTTGCTTCATCAACCCAATATTTTAAGGATAAAAAAGAGAAATCCATCTATTTAATTTTAACAAAACCAGTTTCTAAATCGCAGTATATTGTTGGAAAAACTTTAGGAATAATGGCACTAATTGCTATCGATATCGTTATTATGGGGGCAATATTAACGTTTGTGTTACTTATTACAGGGGCTCATTTAACGGGAATTTATTACTTAACGTACCTCTATATGTTTTATAAGCTAGCGATTATTATTACTATTGGGATACTTTTTTCAGTTATATCTGATTCAATGGTCACTTCGAATATTTTTACGATCTTAGTATATATGATAGCTTACGGCGTATATGAACTTCCGCTTCTTGCAAAACAAGTGGGTGGAGGTGCTTTTAACTATGTATTTATGTTACTGTATTATATTTTGCCAAATTATTATTCGCTAACGATTCGAGATGCTCTACTGCCAAGTGTATCACTTCATATATTTTCAACGACATGTTATTCTATTGCTTACTGTGTGATCATAATGGTGATCGCTTCCTTGATATTTCAAAGAAAAGAGCTTTAATATGAAGATAGAAAAAAGTAAAATTATAATTTTGTGTATTGCACTTATTATAATTATGTTAACGATACCTAACATGAATAAGCAAGCTGAAAGCATGAGAAATATGGAGGCTGTCGACGTGTCAGATGGCAGTGTCCCTCCAACTGTTTTAGCGCGATTTTTAGGCATTAAACAGGCTGCCACAGATATACTTTGGGTAAAACAAACATTAGCTATTGGAGGGATAACTCAGGGAGAAATTGCCTCCGCTGAAGAGATTTATCAAAATTCAAGGGAGATGAGTTATCTTAATCCATATTTTGTTGGGAACTATTATTTTAGTGGAACCATACTTGGAATGGTCGAGATCTATCGACAATACACAATGGCTGGCGATATTTTTGAAACGGGAATAGAGTATCTTCCAACAGACCCTTATATAAGAAACTATTATGCAGGAGTAATTGCGTATTCAAAAGGGGATGATGCCGGTGCGCTTTCAAATTTTGAGACAGTTGCCTTGAAGTACAAAGACCCAACACTCATTAATACAATAGCCTTTATATATGAGAATAAATACACTCAAACGCATAGTCTTAGCGATTTAAATCAAGCTATTTACTATTGGAAAGAGAATGCAGTTTCAACAAATAGTTATTATAGTGATAGAGCGATAGAAAAACTAAAACAGTTTACAAATTATTAAGAGTAGTGGGAGCTAAATATGAACAAGTGCATTTTTTTAGATAGAGATGGAACTATAAATGTTGAGGTAGATTACCTTTATAAAAAAGAGGACTTCTTGTGGGAGCAAGGTGCTATTGAAGCCCTTTTTATCTTAAAAAAACTAGGGTATCTCTTGATTGTTGTTACCAATCAATCTGGTATTGCACGCGGAAAATACACCGAATTAGATTTGAAAATACTTCACAACTATATGCAAGTAGAGCTTTTGGATTTTGGTGTTTCAATTGATGCATTCTATTATTGTCCTCATCATCCTGAAGGTATTGGGGAGTATGCAAAAGCGTGTAGATGCAGAAAGCCTGAACCTGAAATGCTTGAACAAGCCATTGAAAAATTTGATATTGATGTTACCAAATCTTACATAGTCGGAGATAAGCTTTCTGACTGTTTTGCCGGGGAGCGCGTAGGTGTCAAAGGTGTCTTAGTAAGAACGGGGCATGGAGAACAAGAAGACGTAATACCAGTTTCAATTTTACAAGAGAGATCACTTTATACTTTTGCACAATATATACGGGAGAAAGGGGAGAGTTAAGTGAGAAAATCGATTCAAGCATTAATATATGTCATGTGTGCAGCAGGTGCGCTTGCCGCTACGAGTGGCTCGAGTAGTGTGAGTGGCAGTAGTTCGATAAGTGGGTCATCAACGACGGCGTTTGAACTTCCAGTGTTTCAAAATACAAGCCTATACCCACAGCAAGCGGATGTAAATTTTCAAAACAACTCCCTCCAAGTTACTGGGGGATTTAGAGCAAATATTGCAGGAACACAAATTATTGCAACAAATGTGACCAAAGAAGCCAATGAAAACTTTGTAACTATAGAGGGTGATATTACAGTATATTCTCCTGTTCAAGGTGGAATGATTTTTAAAGCCAATAAAGCGATATTTAATTTGGCAAATAACACCATGCAAGTGTATGGGATATCTGGTTACGCTTCGCAAGTGTTTTTTAAAGCAGCCTTTGCGAATATTTCAAGTGATGGGAATATTCTCTTAAGTAGTGGAACGATATCTACGGACCCCAATTTAGTCACCCCTAATGCTGTGCCAGAGTATTCTGTATCGGGCAAATCAATATTCATAAATCCCACGGAATATATATCCGGAACTAATTTGACGGCACAAATTCAAGGCAAAAATGTATTTTGGTTTCCATGGTATGCGGGTTCTATTGCGCCAAATGGCCCCAATCTCTTTCCTCTTCCAGGGAGTTCTAGCGAGTATGGAAATTATCTACTTTTTGGAAGCTATTATGATTTAAATCCTGAGTATGCTAGAGGCTATGTGAATACGCGTTGGAGTGAAAAAAATGGTTGGTATTTAGATCAACTCTATAATCAATATATTTTTTCACCCGATAACTATGGAAGCATTTGGATTCAAAACGTTTTAGCTGTTCCTAAATCAGGGGTGCAAGGGAATACTTGGCAAGTTACGTGGCTTCATTCGCTTGAGCTAAATAATGATTCAGGTTTTTTAAGGCATGGAAATTGGAATTTCAACGTTCAAAATATTGCGATAGCTTCATTAAATGATTCAACTGGAAATAGCATTTCATTTACAACGCCCCCAAGTCAAGGAAGTTATTGGAAATCGATTGTAACGGGAAATCAAAATATAGGTTCAGATGGTGTTTTAACGGCTAATATTTCAGATGCGAATCTATGGTTAACTCAACAAATTCTTAATTCTGGTAATAAAAATAGCGTTACGGGACTTCCAAATTCTGAACTTTGGGAAAAATTAAATTATACACAGCAAAATAGTGTGTATAATTGGACATCATATTACGATAGAGAGAATACTCTGTTTCCATATTCAAATGGGGGAACAGCGTTTTCATTCAAAAACAATTGGGGCACAAGTTATACACTAAAAGCCCAAAAAATGACATTTGCGTATAATCACATTAATCAAGATGTTTGGGCGACAACGATGTACAATCCATCGGCAAGTTTACCTCTTTATAATACGGATAACCATTTCACCTATAGCACTGATATGGGGGCTTATGAACTGGGAAATTCGCAGTGGACTATTGCTGCAACTGCATCCAATCATCAAGAAGGTGTTTCTAAAAATGATTGGTATACTGTTCAAAATTGGATTAATATGGCACCAAGAGCCATTTATTTAGACAATTCTGATTATAATCAAATAGGGATGACATTAACATCTGCACCGCTCGACGTTGGAAAAGCCGGTATATTGAATATGGCAGCAACAGTTAAACAAAATAGTTACACAACAAATCAGTCTTTAACGGGCACAAGTTTTAATGCAAAGTTAACCACACCCCTTGTGGGAAGTAGTGGCAGCTCAACCATTTTAACCAATACGATTCCATTTCACCTTAAAAATAATACAGGTACTTCTCCAACCATAATGCCATATCAAACTTCATTTGTAAATGGCACAACAACCATGGTGGCAACGCTTCCGATTATGAATGAGCAAAAAATTGGTGAGGGACTAACACTGCAAACACAGGGCTATGCGTTTACAAATTTAATTTCGGCCAAACAAGGATTTGCTTATGGAACAAGTTCTCAACTCTTACTCAATAAAGACGAGAATTTAACCGTTTCAAAAAATGGTAACGTCGCTAATTTTTATGTGGGTGATTCACACTTAAATTATGCAATTAATCCTGACTTTGTGCAAAGTTATAACCAAAAAGCCGGTGTAAGTTACTATTCAAAACCTTTAAACGGAACTTTTTCGCTTGATTATTTGAATAATCGAGATTTCAATACAGCGAATATCACCTCAACAACTCCGAATAATGATTTGTATGATTATGCCGTATCGAGAACTTATAGTTATGCGACGCAGTACTGGGGAGCAAGTTATCAGCCGGTGCAGCTTTATATCGCCAACAGCAATTTACAAGGGACACTTGCAGATGGCTATCTCGACAACTACACAGTTGCTTGGAGTAATAATCAGTTAGAAGTTAACCGTTATTTGAAGGTTACCTATTCTCATGTAAGAACACTAAATTACAATGCCTTTGCATTTCAAAATAGCGGACTGACCTTACCGACCGATTCGATGAATGTTCAGTTTAATCTAACTGATATGAGAAAATTTTATACATATTGGCAAGAACAACAACTTAAAAACGTAAAAGCAGTAGAGCCAAATGCTCAAACAGAATTTAATATTAGTGGAGCCTCTATTCCTGCGGATGCGAACTATTCAACGAGTTATTACTCTAATAATTTGATGGCAAATAATAGTGTGTCACCAAGTAGCTCTGGACAAGGGTCTCAAAGTTCAGGAAGTTCAGAGATTAATGCAGCAGCGATTCAAAACACTTCTGGAAGTGGCATACTAACGGATAATTATTCGCCGTATAACTTGTCATCTCTTGGAAATAATGATCAAAATTATTTTTATAACTCTATTATTCAATATGGCGTTGGTGTAAACTTAAATTATGATAACCAATATATTCAACAAGGAAATAGTTTTGCAAGCAGCATCACCAATGCAGGCGTGAACGTGACATTTAAACAAGGAGACGTACTCTATTTAACACCACAATATTTTTTAAGCAGAAATAATCCTGGAAATGCCCCTTTGACGAGTAATTTTGGGGGACAAGCGATTGTAAAAGTGGCAGGGCCTAAAGATTATGCGTGGTGGGTAGGAACGAACTACTATAAAAATTATTATAATTATCAAAATCCCGTGCAACTATATTCACAAAATGGTCAACAAACGTCTCGTACGTGGGGCTTTACTGTCTCACATCAAGTGAGAGAACTGCAATTTAGTGTAGGATACACCATGAATTGGGATCAATTTAATCATAACTTTAACAACCAAATTAGTTTGAGTATTTGGACCGTGGCATTCCCAACAGCGATGATGGCGATGGGAGTACCAATTAACTAATTAAATGATAAAATATTAGGAGGCTAAATGATTATTGTAACAGGTGCAGCAGGGTTTATTGGCAGTGTAATTGTATGGGAGCTTAACCAAAAAGGTATTACGGATATTATTGTTTCAGATAAAATGAGGGATGGAAATAAATGGAAAAATTTAGTAAAACTTAAATATTATGACTGGATTGATAAGGATGAGCTATTTGATTTTTTAGCTGTTGAAGAAAATGCCAAGACAATTACAGCTATTATTCATATGGGGGCTATTTCTGCAACGACAGAAAAAAACGTAGATTTATTGATGTCAAACAACTATAAGTTTACCATGAAATTATGGAATTTTTGTACGAAGCGCGATGTTCAATACATCTACGCTTCAAGTGCGGCGACCTACGGTGGAGGAAAACTCGGATATAATGATGATCATGCAGGCGTCCCAAGTTTAAAACCTTTAAATCCATACGGGTATTCTAAACAGATTTTTGATGAGTGGGCACTTAAACAAGAAAAGTCGCCTTCAAAATGGCAAGGTCTAAAATTCTTTAATGTATATGGGCCGCAAGAGTATCATAAAGGGCGTATGGCATCGGTTATTTTCCACGCATTCAATCAAACACGTGAAAAAGGCGTTGTAAACTTATTTAAATCTTATAAAAAAGGCTATGTTGATGGTGGGCAACTACGTGATTTTGTCTATATTAAGGATATTACCGAAGTGATTGTATTTATGTTGAAAAATAAAATTGAGAATGGACTATATAATTTAGGTTCAGGACAAGCTAGAAGTTTCTTTGATCTAGCAAAAAATACTATGATAGCAATGGGCGAAGAGCTAAATATCCATTTTATTGAGATGCCTGAGGACATCCGTGATAAGTATCAATATTTTACAGAAGCAAATATGGAAAAACTAAAGCGAAATGGATATACAAAACCTTTCTATACCCTAGAAGAGGGTATTGAGGATTATGTGAAAAACTATCTTATGCAAGAGGATAGCTATCTGTAAAAAATAGTGTTTGTGACAGTGTGAGTGGTAAGGTGAAGAAAGTCATTAGAAAAAAGAGAATTTACCCCATGAGTGACACAGTTGCCTGTGGTTAAAAGTTCTTTACCAATTTTAGTCATTCTCAAAATTAATCTTTAGAGGAGGGACACCAAATGAAAAAATTTGGAAAACTTTTATGCACTATATTTGAAATACTGCGTTACGTATTGATATTTTTAGGCATATTTATTGCGCAGTCGCTATCTCCAAGTACGACCGATATGAGATTTGCGATTGTGACACTCTTTTTTGTTCTTGGAATTTCTGGGCTTACGGGACTTGAAAGTGTATTTCTTAGAAAATATGCCAGTAAACAGAGTGGTTATGGCGATGGTGGACGTTATCAGATTCAGTCGGGACTAAATAATCTCTCTGTAGCGATTACCGCTGTGATTGCTTATATCTTTAAGTGGGGGACACAAGCAGAACTTGTCTTGATGAGTGTGATGATTATATTTATTCTGCTTTCTGGATTTAATCACTACTTATCTTCAGTCAAAGATGGGAATAAAAGTATTAAAAATTTGAGTAGACCCATAGGAAGCGTAGTGCTTCTTGTTGTGGTACTCTATTATATGGTACCAGTTTTAGTAAAATAGGCGGAAAGCTTTTGTGTTAATAAATGTAAAAATAGGGGTTTAGTCTGTGAGTGACGCCCCGATTTATGTCAATATTTCGTGGCAACAGATTTTTAACAGGCTTAAAAAAATTTATAGGGAGCAATATATGACGATTCAAGAAGTGTTAATGAGAGCGATTGAACTAAAATCTTCGGATATTCATTTTATCGTGGGGCAACCACCGATGTTTAGAATGGTCGGAGAACTGCTTCCGAGTGAATTTGAACTGGCGACGAAGGAGTGGGTGAAGAGTCAACTTTATTCCTTACTTTCAGAAAAAGAGATTCATAAGTTAGAGACAGAAAAAGACTTAGATATTGCATTTACTTTAGAGGGAAGAAGAATGAGGATTAATATTCATCATCAGCAAGATAGCTTGGCTGCTGCATTTCGTGTGCTTGAGAGTAAACTACCAACGTTCGCCGACCTTGGGCTTCCACAAGCTGTGGAAAATTTTGCGAATTTAAAAAATGGATTGGTTCTTATTACAGGACCAACGGGAAGCGGAAAATCTACGACACTTGCGGCTCTAATACATAAAATCAATATGGAAAAAAGACATCATATCATTACAGTAGAAGACCCTATTGAGTATGTATATGATATAGGAAAATGTACTATAGAGCAGCGTGAAGTGGGGCGTGATGCAACAAGCTTTGAAAGTGCATTGAAATATATACTTCGACAAGATCCTGATGTAATACTTATTGGAGAGATGAGAACTCTTGATACCATTCAAGCTGCACTTACAGCAGCTGAAACTGGACATTTGGTTTTCTCGACTCTTCATACCAATGATGCGCCTCAAACGATTGACCGTATTATTGATGTATTTCCTGCAGAGAGGCAAGAACAGATTCGTTTTATACTATCAAACGCACTCAAAGGTGTGGTGTGCCAAGAGTTGGCAGTTAAAACAGGTGGGAAAGGGCGTGTGATGATTCCAGAGGTTTTAGTGGTAAATCATGCTATTTCCAATCAAATTCGTGAGGGGAATACCAATCAAATTTATAACTCGATGAATCTTGGGGCAAGCTATGGAATGATAACGAAAGAAAAATCACTTCAAAATGCTTTAGATAAGGGGCTGATTACTCAAGAGGAATATGCATCAAGAACAACGGAAAGAAAGAAATAATTTATGAATATTAAAATAAATTGTGATATCTCTCTTACGAGTCTTTTGGAATTTATTCGAATTGTTACTCCGGAGGCACTAGAGCGTGAGTTTGATATAAGAGTCGAAAGTTCGGATAATATCGTTGTAAAAATATACGAAAATGGACACAAAGTGTTTGAAAATAGTGTAAAAAGTTATAGTGAAATTTATCAACAAGAGCTTATTGCGATTAAGGGGGCATTTTTTCAATTTTTAAAAAAAAATACTGCCTGGGGAACTCTTATTGGTGTGCGTCCGACAAAACTTTACCGAAGTTATCGTGATATTTTAGGCTTTGAAAAAGCAGATAAAATTATGAGAGATATCTATTTTGTAGATGAGTCAAAGCGTCTACTTTTAGAACAAATATATCAAAATCAAAGTCCCATTCTAGAAAAAAAACATATGATGCTCTATATTGGCATTCCATTTTGTCCAACAAAATGCAGTTATTGTTCGTTTGCTTCGTACACTAAAATAGGAAAATACAAAGAACGCTACTCTGAGTTTATTTCAACGCTTCTTGAAGAAATCGCTGAGATAGGTAAAATGCTTAGAAAACATGGGAAATATATTGAGAGTATTTATATTGGAGGGGGAACCCCTGCGATCCTTTCTAAAGAAGAGTTGGAATGTATCCTTTCTAAAATTCAAGAAGCTATTCCCACAGACCTTATTGAGTATACCTTTGAAGCGGGGAGAAGTGAACTGATTACTGAAGAGATGCTCAAGATTTTAAAATGCTATGGCGTAGATCGAATAAGCTTAAATCCTCAAACATTTCACAAAAAAACGTTAGACGGTGTTAATCGTGTTTTTAATATAGAGCAGTTTAACCAAATATATAATTTATCAAAAAAGGATTTTATAATAAATATGGATTTTATCATGTGCTTGCCTGGCGAGGGAACAAGCGAGATGTTAGAGACGCTAAACAGAGTAAAATCATATGAAATTGACAACCTGACCATTCATGCCTTAGCGATTAAAAAAGCTTCAAAACTCTATAAAGATAATTTTGAACATGAGTCGATTGATACAAAAATGATTTCAAAAGAGATTTATCGTGTGGCAAGTGAGATGAATTTAGAACCATATTATTTGTATCGGCAAAAGAATTCTCTTGATAATCTTGAAAATATAGGGTTTTGTCAAAAAGATAAAGCGTGCTACTTTAATATTTCGATGATTGATGAGAGTGATACCGTTATTGCCCTCGGTGGGGGTGGTATTTCAAAATTTAACCGAAATGGTCAAATAGTGAGGCACGTCAATCCGAAAGATCCGATAAGTTATGTGACAGAATTTAAAAAGAGGTTTGAACAAAAAAGAAAAATGATTGAAGAAATGGAGTAGCTATGATTATCGCTATTGATGGACCAGCGGGGAGTGGAAAAAGTACCATTGCTAAGTTGGTTGCTTCCCAAAAAGGACTTTTTTATTTAGATACAGGGGCAATGTATCGGATGATGACGCTAAGAACTTTGGAAATGTGCTTAGATATTCATAATAATTATGATGTGGAGCGTTTAATTAAAGAAAATACAATTACCATTGAAGAGGGAGGGTACCTCTTAAATGGATGCAAAGTGGGCCTCGAGATACGAACCCCTGAAGTGGATGCAAATGTCTCTAGAGTTTCTGCGGTGAAAGAAGTGAGAGAGGCGATGGTTAAAAGACAACGCGAACTTTCTCAGAGGAGTAGTGTTATTTTAGATGGCCGAGATATTGGAACGGTAGTATTTCCAAATGCGAATATTAAAATATTTCTTACGGCAAGTGTGTATGAAAGAGCCGTACGACGCTTTAAAGAGTACCTTGAAAAAGGTGTGGAGTTATCTTTAGAAAAAATTGAAGAAGAGATATCGAAAAGAGATTTTCAGGATGAAAACCGTGAAGAATCTCCATTAAAAAAAGCAGATGATGCCATCCTAGTAAATACAACAGGTAAAACCATTCTAGAAGTAGTTGATAATATTCTTGAAATTATGGAAAACCACGATGGGTAAATTTATGAATTTTTTACTTATTGTTACCTTTCTTATACTATTGGGGTTGATTGGAATAAATTATCTTGCGGATAAGGAGCTCACTAAATATCATGTGAAACCATCTTCTATAAAAGGAACTCAAGATGAGATTAATGGAATTATTGATTCGGCATCAAGGGGCGTGAAACAACTAAGTGGAGCCATATCAAACCAAAAGATATCCAAAAAAACGAGTGAGAAAGAGAGCCAAAAAACTCGGAGTACAGCTAAAAATTCAAAAACAACATCAAGCACGAACTCAACAAAATTGCCTATAGTGAATCCTAATATTAATCAAACCTATTTTAATTCATCTAAAAATTAGTTAATTATGAGAAGGGTTAAAATATAGAGAAATAATGCTGTATGTAGAGTAATCATCCGAAGATTTATTGAAATTTGTTAATATTTAAATAGAATTAATAAAAAATAATATAAATAAGTGTTGGAAAAAGCTAGAAAACAGTAGACAAACTTTAGTTTTGTGGTATAATAGACATAATCTAGAAAACTTAAATAAGGGGAGGTCCAAGTGACAAAAAAGGAATTTATTGAAATTTTAAGTGAAAAATCAGGTGAGAACAAAAAGAGAGCGGGAGAGGTTTTAGATGTTTTCTTAGATTCAGTTGAAGGAGCTTTAGTTAAAAGTGGAAGCGTTCAATTCGTTGGATGGGGAACATTTGAAGTTAAAGAAACGGCTGAGAGAATGGGAAGAAACCCAAGAACTGGCGAAGAGATTAAAATACCAGCAAAAAAAGCAGTTAAATTTAAAGTTGGTAAAAAACTTTCTGATATCGTAAACAAATAAGAGAAACCCGCTAATGCTAGCGGGTTTTTTTACTTTGAAATTAGGAGGGTACGGTGTACTCGATACTATATAAATTGCTAATAGCACTACTTTTCATTATGATGATATTTAATAAAAAATTGAAAAAATTTTATTTTTCGCATGTAAAAGAGGAAAAATTCCAAACTCGAGGGAGCGTTGTTTGGGTTCACGCTTCTAGTGTTGGCGAGGTTAATTTATCAGAAACATTGGTTGAGAAGCTTTCAAAGCAATATGAGGTGATTCTTTCGGTAATGACGGATACCGGATTGTCTCAAGCCCAACAACTCTATCAAAAAAATGATCGAGTTATCCCTTTTTTCTTTCCTCTAGACAATCCACGATGCATCCAAAAAATAGTTAATAGACACACGATAAACCTTCTGATATTAATAGAAACTGAAATTTGGCCAAACTTGATATCTATTGTATCAAAAAAATCGAAGATTCTTTTGGTAAATGGAAGGATTTCAGATAAAAGCGTTAAAAATTACAGGCGTCTTAAATTTTTATTTTCAAATGCCTTGAAAAACATTTCTTTTTTTCTCATGCAAACAGAGAATGACAGAGATAGGATTATTGAGTTAGGGGCAGCAAAAGAGTCTGTGTTAGTTATGGGTAATTTGAAATTTTGCCTTGAAATTTCACAATTTTCAGAAAGTGAGTTATCGCAAATTGTAGAAAAATTCACGCTTGCAAATAGTAAAGTGATTGTTCTTGGGAGTACACATCCTAAAGAAGAAGAGTTTTTTTTGCCCATTTTAAAAGAACTCAAAGAGAGTGAGAAGCTCTTTTTGGTACCTAGGCATATTAATCGAATAGATGAAGTTTTGAGAATGCTTCAAACGAATCAAATTAATTATTCGCTTTTTGATGGTGATGTGAAAAAGGACGCCCAAATAATCGTCGTGAATTGCATGGGTGTTTTGAGGAAACTCTATGCGATTTCAGATATTTGCTTTGTTGGTGGGACTATAGATGAAACAGGTGGACATAATTTGCTAGAACCACTTTACTATCGCCGCATCTCACTTTTTGGACCGAATACCCTTAATGTAAAAGAGATAGCCACGGAGTTGAAGTTTCGAAAATTAGGAATTGAGTTTGAAACACCAGAAAATTTCAGAAACCTTATTGATACGGAAGCAGAATGGCAAAATAGTGAGAAAAAATCTGAAATAGTGAACTTTTTTGAGGAGAATATAAAAGCATTAGAGTGTGTTGAAATTAAAATTCAAGAGCTTCTTGAAAAAAAATAGTTTTATGTATACTAGAGCCATGATATAATAGTGAGTGTATGAGTGTTTTTTATAAAATTTTATTAAAGGTAGGCATGAAATGTGGGAACATTTTTTTAAAACCGAAAAAAAACTATTAAATCCTTATATTGAAAAGTTAAATGAATATCCAGGATTTATTTGCTATGAAACTGATAAACTTAAAAGTAGAAAAGGAAGTTGGAACAGGCATTTTATTAAAAATAGTCCACTTCATGTTGAAATAGGTTCGGGGAATGGAAATCATGCGGTAAGACAGGCAGAAATTCATAAAAATATCAATTATATTGCGTGTGAATTAAGATTTAAAAGACTGGTTGTTTCGGCAAAAAAATCTGAAAAAAGAAAACTCACGAATGTTCAATTTATTCGAATGTATGCACAAGAGTTAGAGAGTGTTTTTGGTGTAAATGAAATAGATAGACTTTATATCTATTTTCCAGAGCCATGGGATGATGAGAGTCATGAAAAAAGAGAAAAAAAACGAGTTTTAAGTGCGACAATTATTGAAAGTTATAAAAAAATTTTGAAAACTGATGGAGAGATATGGTTTAAAACCGATCATGATGGATATTTTGAGGATATAAAGAGAGCATTTGAAAATCGTGGTGATTTTGAAATGTTGGAAATTGAGTATGATTTTCAAACTCCCTTTTCAGAGCAAACAGAATTTGAACAGCTTTTTTTGAAAAAAGGTATAAAAATTAAGCGTATGATTTTAAAGAAAAGAGGATAATCATGGCAGGATATGTTGTACTTGGCGCACAATGGGGCGATGAGGGTAAAGGAAAAGCTATTGACCTTCTAGCCGATAGAGCTGATGCAGTAGTGCGTTCTCAAGGTGGAAATAATGCGGGGCATACAGTTGTTGTAAATGGCGAAAAATTTATTTTACATCTCCTTCCTTCAGGAGTACTTTCAGAAAAAGCTGATTGTTTCATCGGAAATGGTGTGGTTGTGGATCCAAAAGTTTTAAAAAAAGAGATTGAAACTTTAAAGGTAAAGGGTGGTCGAACGAATCATATATATATTAGTGATCGTGCACACGTTATATTGCCGTATCATATTGAAATTGATGGAATTTTAGAAGAAGAAAAAGGTGAAAATAAAATTGGAACTACCAAACGTGGTATTGGTCCATGTTATATGGATAAGTATGGTAGAATCGGAATTAGAATGGGGGATTTAAAAGATAGAGCCCATTTTGAGTCAAAAATAAAGCTAGCATTAAATGAGAAAGCCTTAAGATTTCCAAATCATAAATTTAGTTTAGAACTTGTAATGAGTGAATATGATGCGTATATTTCTGAGATTAAGCCAAGAATTATCGATACGATTCCGGTAATTCATAAATTAATGAGAGAAGATAAGCTAATTCTTCTTGAAGGGGCTCAAGCGACCATGCTAGATATTGATTTTGGAACATACCCTTACGTAACATCATCGAATCCTACTGTAGGCTCAGCGATGTGTGGAAGTGGCGTGAATCCATTTTTTATTAAAAAAGTTATTGGCGTTTCAAAAGCTTATGTGACACGTGTAGGAGAGGGAAGTTTTCCGACAGAGCTTTTTAATGAAACGGGAAGCCATATTCAAAATATTGGGCGTGAATTTGGTTCAACGACAGGCCGTCCAAGGCGGTGTGGTTGGTTAGATATGGTAGCGTTGAAATACGCAGTGTCACTTAATGGTATTACAGATATAATTATTACAAAACTGGATGTACTTTCAGGAATTTCAGAGATAAAAGTGTGTGTTGCTTATGAACTTAATGGAGTTCAAATTGACTATGTTCCTGCATTAATGGAGGAATTTACAAGCGCAAAAGCTATTTATCAAACTTTTACAGGATGGAACGAAGATATCTCTCAAATTAGAGAATTTGATAAACTTCCTGTAAATGCCCAAAATTACATGCTAGCGGTTGAAAAAATGGCAGGTTCAAAAATTTCAATGATCTCTGTAGGTCCAGATAGACATCAAAATATTATGCGGGAAGCTTTGATTTAAAAAAAGAGAGTGACAAACTCTCTTTTCTATCGTTTATAGGTAAAGTATTATGTTGACAGATAGCTCTTAACATTTTAGAATATAGATAGTTCGAAGTAGAAAGGAGAAAAGATGCGCGCGTTAGCACTTTTTTCAGGCGGACTCGATAGTAGTGTCGCCATACATGTTGTAAAACAACAAGGAATTGAGATTATTGCCCTTAATTTTGTATCATATTTTTTTGGAGGGGTGAACCCGAATATTGAAAAGATGGCACAGCAATTGGATGTTAAGTTAGAATTTATAGACTTTAAAGAGGCTCAAAAAATACTGGTTAAAAATCCACCAAGTGGTTATGGTAAAAACATGAATCCATGCATTGATTGTCATGCATTGATGCTCAGAACAGCCAAGGGGCTTTTGGAAAAATATGATGCTCAGTTTATTATTACGGGAGAGGTACTCGGGCAACGTCCTATGTCGCAAAATGCTATAGCTTTAAAACGTGTAGAAAAAATTGGAGAAGTAAAAGGATTGGTTGTTCGCCCTATGTCGGCGAAATTAATGCCGATTACTACACCAGAGGAGCTAGGATGGATTAACCGCTCTGAACTTCTCTCTATTTCTGGAAGAAGTCGAAAAGATCAGATGGAGTATGCAGAGCGCCATGGTATTGTTGAGTATCCATCGCCAGGTGGTGGATGTTTGCTGACAGATCCAAATTTTTCAAAACGCTTAAAGGCAATGAAAGAGGATGATGATTTTGAACAAACGCAGTTTTTTGAAGTTATTAAGCAAGGAAGATTTATTAGATTTGCCCCAGGCAGATATTTGGTGGCTGGACGTCTGAAAGAAGAAAATGAGAAGCTCTATAAATATAAAAATGATTATTATTTTGTAAAAGGGGGAACAACCCCTGGTCCTGGAGAGAGAGTTGATACTTGCTATTTTTTCACTCTATTCACAAGCTAAAGGGTTGGTAAGCGCAGTGGTGTTAGAAAATGATGAGTTGATTGAAGTGCCTCCAATTAATGTAGAAGAGATTAAGTCGAAAATTAAATCTATGATTGTTGAGTAGATTAGCTGTGATTATACCATTTAATTATAGTTGCATTATAGAATGTGGTGCTGTCAGATTATGATTGATTGCATTTGTAAAAAAATAAAGGAGCAATTCAATGGGTAAGATTAATACATATATATCATTGTTTAGCAGTGCAGGTGTTGGCTGCTACGGATTTAAACAAGAAAATTTTGAATGTATTGCGACAAATGAAATAATTTCCCGAAGAATTGAGATTCAGAAACATAATAATAAATGTAAATATGATAGCGGTTATATTTGTGGAGATATTACTTCCGAAGTAATAAAATCAAAATTATTTAATGAGATTGAATTTTGGAAAAAAAATCACTCACTTAAACGAGTTGATGTTATTGTTGCTACTCCTCCATGTCAAGGAATGTCAGTTGCAAACCATAAAAAAGCTGCTGATGAAATCGTGAGAAATTCTTTAGTGGTTGAATCGATAAAACTTATTAAAATAATAAAACCCAAATTTTTTATTTTTGAAAATGTTTCTGCTTTTATGAAGTCAGTTTGTACTGATATGGACGGAAAGGATAAAAAAATAAGAGAAGCAATTGACTGCAACTTGGGTTCGCTTTATTCTTATCATTCGCAAATTATAAATTTTAAAAATTACGGAGGTTGCTCAAGTAGGCAAAGAACAATTGTGATAGGTGTATCAAAAGATTTAGCTGATGACATATCTCCATTTGAGTTGTATCCTGATTTCGTTAATGAATTATCATTAAGGGAAGTCATTGGAAAATGTAAAAAAATGAAAAAATTTGGTGAGATTGACGAAGATGATATTTTCCATTTTTTTAGACCTTATCCGGAGCATATGAGAAACTGGATATGTGATTTAAAAGAGGGACAATCTGCATTTCAGAATGAAGAAGAGAAAAACAAACCTCATCAAATTATTAATGATAAAATTGTTTTGAACCAACAAAAAAATGGAGACAAATATAGAAGACAATTATGGGATAAAGTTGGACCTTGCATTCATACCAGAAATGATCAATTAGCGAGCCAAAACACAATACATCCTCAAGATGATAGAGTATTTAGCATACGAGAGTTAATGCTAATGATGACGATTCCTGATGAATTTAAATGGGTGCAGGAAGATATCACAGGTATTAATTCGTTAGATCATGATAATAAATTGAAATTTCTAAAGAAAAATGAAATCAATATTCGACAATCTATTGGGGAAGCCGTGCCAACTAAGATATTTAGAATAATTGCAAAAAAAATAAAAGAACATTTAAATTATACGTTTATGAGTAATTCTGCAATTAAGAAGTTAGTTCTAGAAAATGATTTTTCGGATGTGAATGTTTTGACTAAATATATTAAAAATAATCCTAAAAATCTTTCGATTTCTACTTTAGGTAGGGTAGCAGAATTATCGAATACCTTCAGAACAGATAATGCAGCTTTCTTTACAAATAAGTCGTTAATAACAGAAATATTGAAAGAAATCCCTGATTCGAATAAAGACGAAATTAGAATTTTAGAGCCATCAGTGGGTGTTGGTAATTTTGTTCCATTGATATTTAAAAAATTTGAAAATAAAAAAGTGAAGTTGGACTTACTAGATATTGATGATAAAAGTATTTTAGTATTAAAAACAATATTAGAAGTAATTGGGATACCTAAAAATTTCGAAGTTAATTTTATTACAAGTGATTTTTTGCTTTATGAGTTCGTAGAAAAATATGATTATATTATTGGTAATCCTCCTTTTAATAAATTAAGTTCAAATCATCAATATTTGAGTATTTATAGGCAAAATGCAATGAATAAAGAGTCGAGAAATATTTGCTCATTTTTTTTAGATAAAGCAATCAATTATAGTCGATATGTAGCCTTTGTTTTTCCTAAATTTATATTAAGCACACCTGAATTTAAAAGTTCAAGAGAATACTTGTCGAACAAAGCGATTGAATGTATAATAGATTTTGGAGAAAAAGGATTTCAAGGGGTATTGGTTGAAACAATAGCGTTATTTGTAAATACTTTAGTCAGTGCTAAAAATACTAAGGTTATTTCGTTTGTAAATGATTTTACAGAGGTAAAAAAACAGTCTTACATTTGTGATAATAAATTTCCATATTGGCTAATTTATAGGAATAAAGATTTTGATTTAGTTTGTGAAAAATTGAATTTTGGGGAGTTTAATGTTTTTAGAGATAGACAAATAACAAATGCTGTACTCAAAAAAAATGGAGATATTAGAGTTATAAAATCTAGAAATATTAATGATACAGGGACCGAAATATTAAATATTGATTCGTATGACACATACATTGATTACACTGATGTGAAAAATTTTTCAGTGTATCAATTTTTTCAAAAGGATGATGTATATCTTACACCAAATATGACATATAATCCACGGGTAATAAAAAAAACCAAAAATATATTAGTAAATGGTTCAGTAGCAATATTAATTCCAAAAAATAATATTGAGTTAACAGAAAACCAATTGGCATATTTTTCTACACCTGAATATAGACACTTTTATAAAATCGCAAGAAATTATCAGATTCGCTCTCTTAATATTGATAGCTGTTCAGTTTACTTTTTTGGCGTTTTAAAAGACTTTAATTAAATATTGTACGGAGGAAATTATGTTAACAAAAAATGATGTTGAACAGTTTTGTTCTCGCAATAATTATGATTTGCGTAGAAGTGGAAATGGGAGATGGATTGATCAGAAATGTGCGGCAGATGTTATTACGGTAATTGCAGATTGTATTTATAATTATAATTTAGAACACCCAAATGCTAGTTTTACATCAAAAGATATTTGGCATTATAAATATGCAATAGAGAATATTGAAGCAATATTTAAAAAAGCTGAAGTTGAAAGTAGTGAAGCTAGAAACGAATATGATAAATTTTTTCAGCAACCGATGGAAATGCTTGCAAATGCAAAGGTTCTAAGTAAAGCTAAAATAGGAAAAACAAATCATTATAGCATTATAAATAACGAAGTTTTAGAATATATTGCATTAAGAGAAAAAAACTCATTATTATTTTTAAGAATATATATTGAAAAGGTTTTAAGAGATAGTGGAATTTGGGAATATTTTAATAATTTTTTATTGGTGCCAAGTAAAAGAACGTATAATATAGTAAAAGAAAAATATTTTCAGTTTATAATTGAAAATACTAAAATAAATGGTGTTACGGAATGTAACAGAATATTTATTAAAGTGCTTAATCCACTTGCTTATTTTATGAATGTACAAGGAACTGAACGTGGAAGAATTTCAAAACAGAGAATTACTTATAATATGCTTATGTACAATCGTGATAATTTCAGAGATGTGTATGCTGATAAACCAAAAGGAATTACCAGAAAAGAATATGTTACAAGTCGTCATATTGAAATGAATGAGGCGTATTATAAATATCAATCCGTAAAGGCAAAAAGATTTTTACGAATTTTTAATGATCAAAATAGAAATGGTAAGACTGAATATTTGGATGGTGTGCATACTCAAGATTGAGCGATACATATGCATCATATTTTTCCTGAAGCTGACTATCCAGAAATATGTTATTTTTTAGAAAATATTATTGCGTTAACGCCGACTCAGCATCTTGGTTATGCTCACCCATATGGAAGAACACAAGAAATAGATGAGCAATATCAGCATTTATTATTATTAGCAAAAGCTGATAGAATACAAGAAAATTTGGTAGCAGCAGTTGAAGACATATATGAATTTTCCAAATTTTTATATGTGTTAAATGTTGGGTTTGATGATGATAGTGTTATGGAAATATCAGATATGGATTTTCAAAGTGTTGTTAATAAAATCAATGTTCACTATGCTGCTTAACAATAATTTTTTGTGTGGTTTTTGAATAATATATATTTTATTTAGAAGTGAAATTATGAGAATATGTTTAAAGTAGATTTGAATAGCATTAGCAGTTTGATTTTGGCATCAGTGGCAAAAAGAAGGAGGCGTTTTGAAACAATTAGGATTTATCATCTTTGGAATACTGTTAGTGGTCATTGGAATCAATGCCATGTATCCTCTTCCGCATAAGGTTATGGGAACCATGTGGGGCGTGATATTAATTTTAGTGGGCGTCGTGTTGATTAGTGGACTTGTAAGTGAAAATAAAATTAGCTCAGTAGCGGTTGGACTCGGAGTTGTGTTACTTCTAATGGGAATTCATATTTTTTATCCGCTACCCTATACTATTACGAGTAAACTTTGGGCAATATTTTTTGTTGTAACTGGATTGGGATTTTTAATAACACGAAAATGAGAGGTGTGAAATGGAACTTACAATTAAACGTGCAAAAGAGATAATGGGTCAGTTTAAAGGAAAAAAAATAGCCGTGATCGGTGATATGATGATCGATGAGTACATTGTGGGAATAGTTGAGAGAATTTCTCCAGAAGCTCCTGTTCAAGTCCTGGAAGTACAAAGTCAATCTTTTGTACTAGGTGGGGCAGCCAATGTTATCAACAACCTTTGCTCTCTTGGAGCGAAAGCGGTAGCGGGTGGCGTAATTGGTGAAGATGAAAATGGAAAAAAACTTGAAAAAGAGTTTTCAAAACGTGGGGTAGATGAAGCGATGCTTATCGAAGATCACACAAGACCAACCATTGTTAAGCAAAGAATTTTGGCCCAACATCAGCAGCTTTTACGACTCGATTGGGAAAATAAAAAATGTATTTCAGAAATTATTGAAGATCAAATTATTGAGAGTTTTAAAGAGAGATTGCCTCAAATTGAAGGTGTAATTCTTTCAGATTATGACAAGGGGGTGCTAACCTACAGAGTAGCTCAAACCATTATTAAAGAAGCAAAAAAGCAAGGGAAAATGGTAATTATTGATCCGAAACCAAGTAATAAAAGAAACTATCATCATGCAAGTTCAATGACACCAAATGTGAGAGAAGCCATGGCGCTTGCATCAGTACACTATATTGAGAACGAAGAAGATTTTATCTCAATGGGGAAATCAATAAAAGAGAATTTAGAGCTTGATAATCTTGTTATTACCCGTAGTGAGCAAGGGATGACGATTTTTGATGGAAATGACGTTTTCAACATTCCTACTTATGCAAAAGAAGTGTTTGATGTTACAGGTGCCGGGGATACCGTTATTGCAACATATACTTTGGCGTTAACGTGTGGGGCAAGCTATGTAGAAGCTGCAAAACTAGCCAATCTTGCTGCCGGAATTGTCGTAGCGCGTGTAGGAACATCAACAGCGACTCCAGAAGAGATAGTAGACTATATGAAACTGATGGGTGAGCAGGATGCTTAGAATTGGACAAGGGTATGATGTGCATCAATTAGTCGAGGGTAGAGAGTTGATTATGGGTGGAGAAAAAATAGAATTTCATCTGGGGCTTTTAGGCCACTCTGATGCTGATGTACTTATTCATGCAATTATGGATGCGCTTCTTGGTGCGTTAGCTTTAGGAGATATTGGAAAGCATTTTCCCGACACAGATGAAACATATAAGGGGATTTCGAGCATTAAACTTTTAGAACATGTCCGGATACTTTTAGAAAAACATGGAGCGACAGTGAATAACATTGATGCTATTGTCGTTGCACAGCAGCCAAAGATGAAACCCCATATTCCAAAAATGCAAGAAAATATTGCGCGTATTTTGAAACTCGACATCTCTCAGATAAGTGTCAAAGCAACAACGGAAGAGTATTTAGGATTTACAGGAAATCTGACAGGGATTAAATCTTACGCAGTAGCTTTATTGGCGGTAAAGCATGTGTCAAAGGAAAAATAATTCTTGACAAAATTAGTGGGAAATAGTAAAATATAGTTAAATAAAGAATATAACTATTTAGGAGGTAAGATGTTATCTGAAAAAATGCAAAAAGCATTGAACGAGCATTTAGATCGTGAAATGTTTTCAAGTTATTTATATTTATCTATGTCGGCATATTGTGCAAAAGATAATCTTAAAGGGTTTTCAAATTGGTTAAAAATTCAATACCAAGAAGAGATGGCTCATTTTGATTTTATTTATGACTATATTTTAAAACGTTTTGGAACAGTTGAGCTTGGAGCTATTGAAAAGCCTAAAAAAGTTTGGAATGATATTAGAGAACTTTTTAATGAAGTATTGGAACACGAGAGATTTATCTCGAAAAGTATCAATAATTTAGTGTCGCTTGCCAAAGAAGAAAAAGATTTTACAACAGATACATTTCTTGGATGGTTTGTTGGAGAACAAGCTGAAGAAGAGAGTAATGTGGATGAAGTTATCGGGAATCTTTCTTTTATTGATGGAAGAGGTCCAGCACTGTTGATGCTTGATAGAGAAATGGCGACAAGAGTATTTGTAGCGCCGATACTCGCATAAAAAGGAGTACCGAGAAATAAAAAAATATGATATAATAAAATATAAAGTTTAGCTTGAGAGGAGATATAACAATGAAATATGTATGTTTAGTTTGTGGATGGGTTTATGATGAGTCTATCGGAGATGAGCAAGGCGGAATAGCCGCAGGAACTAAGTTTGAAGCATTACCAGCTGATTGGCTATGTCCACTGTGTGCAGTTGGAACTGACCAATTTGAAGTAGAAGCGTAATATTTGGGGGCACCATTAAAAGTGCTCCCTTTTATTTTATAGAGAAATTTTGGAGGTAAAAATGAGAAAAATAGAAGTAAAAAAAGGGATATATTGGGTTGGAACGATTGATTGGAATTTAAGATATTTCCATGGGTATTTAACGCAAAAAGGCACAACGTATAACGCTTATTTGATTATTGATGAAAAGATAACCTTGGTAGATACTACAAAAACATGGATGGCAGATGAAATGCTGAAACGCATTTCCGCAATTATCGATCCAGCCAAAATTGATTATATTGTGGCCAACCATGTTGAGATGGACCATTCTGGCGGACTGGTAAAAATGTTAGAAGTTGCACCGAATGCTAAAATTGTGACATGTGAAAAGGGTCGCGCAGGCATTGAGCGACATTTCAAGAAAAATTGGCCTTATCATATTGTAAAATCAGGAGATGTTCTGAATTTAGGGAAAAGAAACTTGAATTTTGTGTTAACTCCTATGGTGCATTGGCCAGATAATATGGTTGCTTATATGCCAGAAGAGAAGTTACTTTTTTCAAATGATGGGTTTGGACAGCACATTGCAACGATAGAACGTTTTGACGATGAATATGCACTGGGAACTATTATTGAAGAAGCAAAAAAGTATTATGCCAACATTGTGTTACCATATGGAATTCAAGTGAATGCAGAAATTAAAGCTGTAAGCACACTTGATATTGAGATGATTTGTCCGAGCCATGGAATTATTTGGAGAAGTCACGTTAAAGAAATTATTGACAAGTATCAAGAGTGGGCAGGCAATAAAACTAAGAAGAAAGTGATTATCGTATACGATACTATGTGGAATAGCACAAGCAAGATGGCAGATGCTATTGCTGAAGGGTTTGATGAGAAGGAGTTTGAGGTGAAGAAGTGTTTCCTCCAGTCAGATCATATCTCAGATATCATGACAGATGTGATCGATGCTGAGTATATCTGTCTTGGTACGCCGATACTTAACCGTAACATTTTACCTAATATGTCTGCGTTTGTAACCTATTTAAAAGGATTAGAACCAAAGGGTAGAAAATATTTTGTGTTCGGTTCGTATGGATGGGCTCCGGCGGGAATTGATGAGTTAGCTGAGAATATTAAAAAGCTAGGTGAGGTAAGAGGGGTATATAAGATGAACTATATTCCTGATGAATCTGAACTAGTTGAATTGAAAGCGAAAATCAAAGAGCTAATATAATGCAAAAAAAATATTTAGAAATGGTGAAGACTTTATACAAGCGCTATCTAGATATTAAATGTGATTTGAATTATGGGACTCCCTTTCAACTTCTTGTAGCGGTAATGATGTCGGCGCAGTGCACCGATAAACGGGTTAATTTGGTGACGCCAAGCCTATTTGAAGCATATCCAACCCCTTTTGACATGTCAGAGGCATCTCTTTTGAAAGTAGAGGAGTTGATCCATAGCACGGGATTTTATCACAATAAAAGTAAAAATATCATTTCGATGAGTCGGGTTATAGTCACAAAATATTTAGGGGAGTTGCCAAAAAACCAAAAGGAGCTTATAGAGCTTCCCGGTGTTGGTCGGAAGACGGCGAATGTCATTATGGGCGAACTGTACAAAGTTCCAGCGGTCGTTGTAGATACCCATGTAAAAAGGCTCTCAAATCTTATAGGGCTTTCAAGTGAGAGTGATGTGGTTAAAATTGAGAGTGATATCATGAGAAAAATTTCTAAAAAATATTGGATTGATTTAACCCATCTTTTCATTCGCCATGGCAGAGCTGTATGTGTTGCTAGACGGCCGAAATGTATTGAGTGTGAGATAAAAAATATATGTAAAAATGCAAAGAGAGTGAGATAATGCGCTCTCTTTTAAAATTCTTAAAATCTAAAAAGTCTATTTTTTACGCTTACACCGTTGCCCCTACATATTAGTAGCGTGTTTCCGTGAAATTTGGTATAATTGTTATGCAAATGTTAATAAATAGTTGAGGAAAAATAATGAAAGCAATTATTGGACTAGGGAACCCTGGTAAAGAGTATGAACACACACGACATAATGTGGGATTTGAAATTATTCGAGCACTTGAGAAGGAGTATGGGTTAATTTTTTCACAGAAATTTAAAGGTCAATTTTCTCAAACCACTATTGAGGGTGAGAAAGTACTATTTTTAATGCCGATGACATATATGAACTTAAGTGGAGAGAGCATCTTAGAAATGATGCAATTTTATAAACTTGACTCGAAAGAGGATATGGTTATTATCTATGATGATATGGATCTAGCGACGGGGAAACTCCGTGTTCGAACAAAAGGAAGTTCAGCTGGACATAATGGGTTAAAGTCTATAATTTCTCATTTTGGTCAGGAGTTCCTAAGAATTAAAGTAGGTATTGGAAAGTCGAAATTTTCAGATGATACTATTAACCACGTTCTTGGAAAATTTGAAGAGAGCGAAAAAAAAGAGATTAGTGAAGCGTATCCAAAGATAAAAGCTTTTTTGATGGGGTATATAAAAGATGAAAAAATAGAAAATCTCATGGGAAAAATCGGAGGCTAGATGGTGTGGAAATTCAAAGGCGGCGTACATCCAGCAGATAAAAAAGAGTTTACACAAGATATGGAAATAGAAACTCAAGAGCCTCCTACACGGCTCTATTTTCCACTTCTTCAACACATTGGAAGTGAACTGACGCCGCTTGTCAAAATAGGCGCCAGAGTAAAAATAGGACAAAAATTGGCCGAGTGCGAGAGGGGGCTTGCCACTCCGATACACTCAAGTGTTTCGGGGTATGTAAGAAACATTTCAAGACAAGTGTTTCCGCTTAATGGTGTGGTAGAAACCATTGAAATTGAAAATGATTTCAAAGAAGAGTGGATAGAGCTGGAAAAATTTCCTCATTGGTATGAGATATCTCGAGAAAAATTAATTGAAATAATCAGAGAGAAAGGAATTGTGGGAAAAGGAGGAGCAACGTTTCCAACGTATGCAAAACTTTCAGTTCCATCTTCAGCGCGTATAGAAACACTTATTATTAATGGTGCGGAGTGTGAACCCTACCTAACGTCAGATTATCGAGTTATGATGGAGTATACCCAGAAAGTGATTGGGGGAGTGAAGATTCTAGGGTATATTTTAGGAGTGAAAAAGATTATATTTGGAATTGAAAAGAATAAACCGCATGCGATAGAACTGCTAAGAAATGAGCTCCACGATTATGATGATATTGAGATTATAGCCCTGCCAACACGCTACCCCCAAGGAGGCGAAAAGCAGCTTATCAAAGCCTTGACGGGAAAAGAACTCTCGCCAGGAAAGCTTCCTTACGAACTTGGGATAGTGGTTCAGAATATAACCACGGCTAAATATGTTTTTGAAGGCGTTGTAGAGGGGATACCGATGATAGATACGGTGATTACGCTTTCAGGTGAAGGCTATAATCGACCAACTAATGTATTGGCAAGATTAGGTTCACGTTTTAAAGATGTTGTTAAAATGGTAGAAATTGACCACAATAGAACAGAGAAATTGATTATGGGTGGACCTATGATGGGCATTGCTCAGTATAGTGTGGATTTGCCAATTATAAAGGGGACAACGGGCATTCTTGCACTTTCTAAATATGAACTTAATAAAAAGCGAACAAAAAGTTGTATTAGTTGTGGACGTTGCATTAAAGCGTGTCCAATGAATCTTCATCCCTTAGAATTTGTGAAATTGGTATTAAATGAGGAGTTTGAATCGCTTGAAAATTTTCATATTATGAAGTGTATCGATTGTGGGTGTTGTACGTATATTTGCCCATCTAATCGACCGCTCGTTGAGACAATAAAACTAGGTAAATCTAAAATACGAGAGTTAAATAGAAAGTAGGGGGGGTATGTTAAAAAAATTACGTGTATCAAGTTCGCCACACATTCGCTCAAATGAGACAGTCACGACTATTATGCGAGATGTTCTGATTGCTTTAGTACCATCAATGGTTATGGCGATAGTATTTTTTAGAGTTCAAGCAGTAATTTTGCTGTTAACGTGTATGGCTGCGTCACTGATTATTGAATGGGGCGTACACATCACATTTAAACGAAAAATTGATTTTACGGATACGAGTCCTCTCGTTACAGGAATACTTCTTGCTCTTATTGTACCCTCTAACTTGCCTTTATGGATGGCAATTATAGGGGTATTTGTGGCAATATTTTTTGGAAAAATGGTATTTGGTGGACTTGGACATAATATCTTCAATCCAGCTTTAGTGGGAAGATGTTTTCTATTGGCATCATGGCCTGTCGCCATGACGAATTGGGCGAGTTTTGATGGTGTTTCGGGGGCAACTGTGCTTAACACCATTAAAATGCATGGAAATAGTGCAGCAACGGCGCTTTTCGGAACTACCTCAGGTGAATATCTTCATATGTTTTTAGGGTCAAGATTAGGCTCTCTTGGCGAGACCTCTACACTAGCGCTACTAATTGGAGCCCTCTATCTTTTCCTAAGAAGAACCATTAGTTGGCATACACCTGCGAGCATGATAGGAACGGTATTTCTTCTTTCCTGGTGTGTTGGAAGAGATCCTATTCTTTCTATAATGTCTGGTGGTCTTATTTTGGGCGCTTTTTTTATGGCAACAGATATGGTAACAACTCCAAAAACAGGCATGGGTAAAATTATTTTCGGCGTTGGTGCGGGTGCATTAGTTGTGTGGATTAGAGTTAAAGGAGGGTACCCTGAAGGGGTTGCGTACGCTATTTTGCTTATGAATGCTGTGACTCCTCTTATTGATAAAATGACAAAACCTAAACCGTTTGGATACGGAGGTAAAAATGCGTAAAATTTTGATTTCTGCCATATTTCTTTGTGTTATTGCGGGTTTTTCTGCTTTTGTTTTAGTAAATGTGAATTCGATGACCCAAAGTAAAATAGAGGCTCAAAAAGAAGGAGCAATTGAGGAGGCTCAAAAAAACGTACTCTCTCAAGCGGTAACATTTAATGAAAATAAATCTATTACTGTGCCGCCCATCAAAGCTATATCTGGCGGGGTAGATAAGTATCAATTTATTCCAGGGTATAGTAGTGGTGGTGCATTGGTAGGCTATGTAGTCAACGTGTCCTCCACGGGATACTCTTCAGATATTCAGTTCACCATGGGAATTAGTAGTGATGGGAGTGTTACTGGCATTCAAATCACGAGTCAAAAAGAAACTCCAGGATTGGGTGATAAAATTTCTGGAAAACTTTGGGAAGGGCATTGGGCTGGAATAACGGCTCAGACCCCATTTAACAAATCACTAGATGCCTTTGCGGGATCGACTATTTCACCGGAAGCAGTATATACCGGCATGATGAATGCCCTTGAAACTTTCGATAGTATCAAAGGGGGTGGAAATGTCTAGAAAAATTAGCTTCTCCACACAGATTTTGAATGGCATTTTTAAAGAAAATCCCACATTTGTTTTGGTTATTGGACTATGCCCAACGTTAGCAGTGACGACAAGCGCTATTAATGGGCTAGGCATGGGAGTTGCCACACTACTTGTTTTAGTATCTTCTAATTTTTTTATATCGATTATTAGTAAAATTACACCTAGTCAGGTTAGAATTCCTGTGTATGTTATTGTGATTTCAACGATTGTTACGGTTATTGGAATGTTGATGCAAGCGTATTTGCCAACTCTCTATTTAGCTCTTGGAATTTTTGTTCCCCTTATTGTGGTAAACTGTATTATTTTAGCTCGAGCAGAGATGTTTGCCGCGAGAAATGGTCCCATCGCATCACTTGTTGATGGTCTTGGGATTGGACTTGGATTTACGATAGCACTCACACTGCTAGGAAGTATTAGGGAGATTTTAGGGAGTGGAACCTGGTTTAATCAACCTCTGTTTTCTTCAAATTATCAAGGGGTATTAATCATGATATTGCCGCCAGGTGCATTTTTAACCATTGGGGTGTTGATGGCAATCATTCAAAAGTTCACAAAAAAAGGAGGTGAATGATGAATATCACTCTACTCTTTGGCATAGTCATTACCTCGATTTTCATAAATAATATTATTTTTGCTCAGTTTTTAGGGTTATGTCCCTTTTTTGGTGTTACAAAAAAGATGAGTTCAGCTCTCGGAATGGGGATGGCAGTGACATTTGTACTGACTCTTTCTTCAGCCATAACGTGGGTGGTAAATTTTTACTTACTGATTCCATTTAAACTTGAATATTTACAAACGGTTGTATTTATATTAGTTATAGCATCTCTTGTTCAGTTTGTAGAGCTTTTAATTCAAAAAAGCGTGCCAGCGCTGTACCAATCATTAGGTGTATTTTTGCCGCTGATTACAACTAACTGTGCAGTCCTCGGTATAGCTTTAATCAACATAAGTAAATCTTATAATTTTATTGAATCTACAGTGAATGGGTTTGCCACTGCGATAGGATTTACGATAGCACTTTTATTAATGTCCGGTATTCGAGAAAAACTCGAGCATGCTGATATTCCTAGGTCATTTAAAGGTTTGCCGATTACATTTATTACTGCAGGACTTCTTGCCATTGCCTTTATGGGTTTTAGTGGCATGAAATTATAGGGGGAGAAATGTTGATAAGTGTTTGTATTATTGCGGCACTCGGGCTCATATTTGGTGCATTTTTAGGTTATGCGGCAAAAAAATTTGGTGTAGAAAAAGACGAGCGCATAGAAAAAATTATTGCCATTCTTCCAGGTATAAATTGCGGGAGCTGTAACTGCGTAGGATGTAGTGATTATGCTGAAAAAGTGGTTTCTGGCAGTGTAAAAAGTAATTTGTGTACGCCAGGTGGCGAGAGCGTTGCTTTTGCAATTTCTGAAGTTATGGGGGTGCAGGAAATTGAAATTCGTGATACAATGGTGGCTAGAGTACGTTGCCAAGGTAATCATTATAAGACAATTAAAAAGTATGAACTTGATACAGTTATAAAAAGTTGTTCAGAGGCCAGACTCTATTTTCATGGAGACAAAAGTTGCATTTATGGATGTTTGGGATATGGAGATTGCGTTAGCCATTGTCCGTTTGGCGCAATAGTGATCACGCCACAAGGGATTGCTGAAGTAAAAGATAATTTATGTGTGGGCTGTGGAAAATGTGTAAAAACTTGTCCTAAACAGATTATTAAGTTACAAAATATGGAGATGTGCTATACTGTTTTATGTTCATCAAAAGAGCATGCTCATCACGCAAAAATCGCATGTGATATTGCTTGCATTGCGTGTGGTAAATGTGCGGAGATATGTCCAAATTCTGCTATTTTAATGGAACATAATTTGGCGAAAATAGATTATGAAAAATGCAATAGTTGTGGGCTGTGTGCACTTAAATGTCCCACAAACGCCATTTATAGTGAAATAAAAGATTGTGACTTTGTAGAAATAGTTGAGGAAAAATGTATTGGGTGTACAAAATGCAAAAATGTCTGCCCATTCAATGCTATTTCCGGGGAGTTAAAGCACGTACACAAAGTATCTGAAAAAATGTGTGTTGGGTGTGGGTTTTGCGAAAAATCTTGCCCTACGCAAGCCATTGTAAGAAAAAACAAATAGGAGGATTGAATGTCAACATTCAAAAAAATGAAAAAAGCGTTAAAACCACTATCAATTATTATTGTAATATTGATTGTAATTTCTGTATTTATTTATGGTGCAGGAAGTGTTATGGATATGGCTGGCGGCGGTAAAAATACTGCAGACACAGCTTTTGTCGTAGGTAAAACTAAAATTAGTGCTACGGCAATTTCAAGCCAAGCGCAAAATATGTATGAGCAAATCGAACAACAATTGAATCAAAAAAGTGGAAGTAGTATTACGCTTTCACCTGATGTGACGACCTCAATGGTTGTTAACCAACAAGTTGGACAAGTACTTATACTCCAATATGCGAAGAAGAATCATATTCGTGCGACTGGAAGAGATATTAATCAACTGCTTTCTCAATACGAAAAAC
>JAPLKR010000028.1 GCA_026387965.1 Fusobacteriota bacterium
TATGATAGAATTAGCAATAATTCAATTGCAAAAAGAGAAACTTTCTAAGAAAAACAAATAATAAAACTTAGGAGATGTAATGATTAAGAAGTCATGGGCAGTTGAGTTTTATAGCACAGAATAAAAGCTAATCATGCGAAATAAATGATTAGCTTTTTTTATTTGCAAAGAAAATGTGAAGAGTGAAGATCTCTAATGTTAAGTATTTTTTAGAAGCTTGAAGGAGTAACTTTTGGAGGACATTTTAGGAATGATGCGTTATACCGCATGTGAATTGGTAATTAAAGAGACTTAGAAGACTCTTTTTAATTTATTCCGAGAATGCATAATATATAAATCGATTGAGCACGGTGTGGTTAGATTTAATTTGATATTTGAAGATTAACGAGAAATAATAAATTCTTATGCGCATAAGCAGATTTACTTAAATACAATTAAGTTGCATATATGTAAATAAAGTGCTATACTTTGTGTGTGGAAAAAAGTAAAACTTAGGAGGCAAAAATGATTAAGAAATCATGGGCAGTTGAGTTTTATAGAGATTTAAGAGAAACGGTAAGATTTACAAAATAAATTATTAGGGAGGTCAATATGTTAGCAAGGACAATAGTACAGTTAAAAAAATATATTCGCTTAAATACGATTGAGTTGAATTCGTGCAAATAAAGAGACATACTAAATGTATAAAAAAAGTAAAACTTAGGAGGCGAAAATGATTAAGAAATCATGGGCAGTTGAGTTTTATAGAGATTTAAGAGAAACAGTAAGATTTACAAAATAAATTATTAGGGAGGTCAATATGTTAGAATTAGCAATAATTCAATTGCAAAAAGAGAAACTTTCTAAGAAAAACAAATAATAAAACTTAGGAGATGTAATGATTAAGAAGTCATGGGCAGTTGAGTTTTATAGTACAGAATAAAAGCTAATCATGCGAAATAAATGATTAGCTTTTTTTATTTGCAAAGAAAATGTGAAGAGTGAAGATCTCTAATATTAAGTATTTTTTAGAAGCTTGAAGGAGTAGCGACTGTCTTTAAAAATTAGTTGAATTACATTTAAAATCATGTTATTATGGATTTAATAACTAAGCTTATGGAGGAAAATTTACATGAGAAACATCGCGTGTCCAGTATGTCATAAAATTTTTGAAGTTAAGTCGGAGTATTGTCCACATTGTAATAGCAAGATACTTAAAAAAGTTCAAGGAGTTGCTAAGGTGCAAAAAAAGAGAGCTGTTGCTGGGTGGCTTGCTATTTTAGTCGGTTCAGTGGGAATGCATAAATTTTATCTCGGTTATAATAAGCAAGGTATTGTGATGCTTATTATTTCATTTATATGTGCCGTATTTGCAAGTACATTGTACGCAGAAATAATATTTTGTATAGTAGCATTGATCGGTATTTTAGAAGGAGTTACTTATCTAAGAAAAACGGATAAAGAGTTTAATCGAATTTACATAAGAAATCAACAGTATTGGTTTTAGTCAAGGGGGAAATATGGAAAGAGACGAAGTTGAAAGTGAAGAGATACGCGAAGAGAGTGAAGAACTTGATATTATCAAAATGTACCTGAATGAGCTCCATTATATTGAGCCTATAACGCTAGAAGAAGAATATAAAATATCTAAAGCGGCGTTTGAAGGTAATGAAGAAGCTAGAGAAAAGTTATATGTATGTAATTTGAAATTAGTTGTGAGCTTAGCTAAACGCTATCTTTACAGCGGTCTTCCAATACTCGATTTAATTCAAGAGGGGAACGTTGGTTTAGTAGAAGCCGTGAATCGATTTGATGTATCTAAAGGATATAAGTTTTCAACTTATGCAGCACATTGGATTAAAAAAGAGATTATTCGATATATTGCAGATCAAGGCAAATCAATTCGAATTCCACAACATGTTATGTCATTTGTATATAGAATAAAAAAAGTCAAAAGAGAGTTTTATCAAATGCATAGCAGAGAACCTGAGATTATTGAAATAGCGGAAATTTTGGACGCCGATGCATGGAGAGTGCAAGAGGTTCTTTCATATCAATTAGATAGTGTTTCATTAGAAGCCCCAGTGGGAGATGAAGAAGAAAAAAATCTTTCTGATTTTGTTGAGGACTGTACAAGAATGTCTCCTTATGAAGAAATAGAGCGTAAAATGCTGAAAAAAGAGATTATTAAGGTACTAGATGGTCTCAGTATTCAGGAAAAGGATGTCATTGTTGCCTACTATGCACTTGAAAATGATTTGACTCCATCAATAGATAGTGTGGCCGATAAGTTTAATATTTCAGTAGAAGAAGTTAGGCAAATTGAATATAGAGCACTAAAAAAACTAAGAAGCCCAAATATTAAAAGAAAATTGATTGCTTTAAGATAAAATCTGTTGATTTCCAATCGACAGATTTTTTTATGTTGGTATTAATTAATTTCAACTTATCACGAGCAAAAATTAATAGATTTTTTTACTGAATCATGCTTATTATGATTAGTTTGACATGTATTGAAAGTTGGGTGGATATTGAGGCGTTGCTAAATAATTTTTAAGTATATTTATATCAAGAAGCCAAATCATAGGAGGCAAATAAAATGAAAAAACTAATTTATTAGCAGTAGGGATGCTGTTAATTACAAGTATAATGGTTGCAACAAGTATCTACCGATATAGAAACAAGCATTATTGGGGTCCAGTACCAGACTATTTCTACTTTTAATTGCAATTATTTAATCAAATCGATCAATCTGTTCAATTTATCAATAATGATGATGGTGGAGATGGCGTTGTATAGGGGTGTAAATATTGAATTGGGAAAATGATATCAGCGAACTCAAAAACCTATATGGATATCATCTGGCAACTTCGAACAGTACGCGACAAAGATAGCAACCACTCAGGAATTGTTCTCAATAACTGGCGACCTTGACAACTGAAAAAGAGAATGGTATACTAATTTTATCAGCGACGGCTGAAGCTGACGACGGTTAGCGAAAAAAAGGAACCTAAAAAATTATACCATATCCAAATTTTGCTAGGTTGCTATAATAAGGCTGCTTTCGAGCATGCCGCAAAGCTCTAATCCCCAGTGATTCATTTCACTGGGGATTATCTTTTATATTTCACTATTAATTAAATTTAAATAATGTGGTAAAATATAAATAAGCAAATTTTATTAATGGGAGAAAATTATGAAATATAAAATTGGATTAGATTTAGGAATTGCATCATGTGGCTGGTGCGTTATCAATAATGATGAAGATAGAATAGAAGATTTAGGGGTTAGAATATTTACATCGGCTGAAAATCCTAAGGATGGTGGTGCGTTAGCAGTACCGAGACGAGAGGCTCGAAGTGCAAGACGACGTAATAGAAGAAGAAAATTTAGAATGCATCGTATTAAACAACTTCTAATCAGGAAAAATTTAACGACAAAAGAGCAGTTGGAAAGTTCAGTGAAAGGCTTGTTGTCGCCATGGGAGTTAAGAAAAGAGGTTCTTTCAAGAATTGTTACTGGTGAAGAGTTGGCAAAAATATTGGTTCACATAGCAAAACGTCGTGGGTATCAATCAAATAGAAAATCCGATGAGCGAGACGTTACAAATGATTCGGGGAAAGTTATAAGTGGCATCAAAGAGATGCGTGAGGTGTTACAAGAAAAAGGGTATCAAACAGTGGGAGAGATGTTTGCTGTTGATGAGAAATTTCATGAGCACAAACGTAATAAAGGGGGAAGTTATGCTTTTTCAGTTGATAGAAAAATGCTACTTGACGAGATTTCCCAGATATTTCAAATACAAAGAGAATTAGGAAACCCTCTAGCTACTAATGAACTTGAAGAAAAGTTTGTTGAAGTTTTTAAAAGTCAACGAAATTTTGCAGATGGGCCAGGAATTTCAGGGTATACAAAAGAGGGTGAAATAATATTCTCTCCTTTTGGAGGAGATCAAATTGAAAAAATGATGGGGCGATGCGCTCATTTTAAAGAAGAACCGAGAGCGGTAAAAAATGCATACAGTTCTGAACTTTCAATTTTGTTTCAAAAAATCAATCAACTCAAAATTGGAAGAGGGCATGATAAACGTCATTTACTAGCAGAAGAGAGAGAACTCTTAGTTAAAGAAGCGCATGAAAAAAAAGAGTTGAAATATGCACAAATTAGAAAATGGTTAAATTTGACAGAAGATGAACGTTTTAATTTGTTGAGTTATGGGCGAAAAAGTAATGAAGAAATAGAAAAAGCAAAATTTTGTGAGCTCAAAGGGTATCAAGAGACAAAAAAAGCCATAGAAAAAGTGAGTAAATCGTATTTTGAAACGATTAAAGAAAATAGAGAACTCCTTGATGATATCGCCTATGCTGTAACAGTGTATAAGAGTGATGAAAAAATCATTGAAAAGTTATCGAAATATTCCATACCTAACGACATATTGGATGAAATTTTACTTTTGAGTTTTTCAAAAACGTCCAATCTTTCGATAAAAGCATTAAAAATGATAGAGCCTTATTTACAAGAAGGGTGTATGTATCATGAGGCATGCGAAATGGCGGAGATAAATCATACAAAAAATCAGCAAGGAGATAAGTTCGATATATTGCCTGTAATTAGTAAAGAAGAGGTAATTAATCCAGTGGTGCTGCGTTCTCTTTCACAAACGCGTAAAGTGGTAAATGGTATTATTAGAAAGTATGGAACACCGGATACCATTCATATAGAGCTTGCACGAGAGCTTTCAAAAAACTTTAAAGATAGACAAGATATTATTAAAGAACAAAAGAAGAATCAAGATAAAAATGAAAAAGCAAAGGCAGATTTAATTGAACGGTATGGTCTTAAAACGCCTACCGGTGGAGATATTCTTAAGAGTAGACTTTTTGATGAACAAGATGCAAAGTGTTTTTATTCATTTAATACCATTGATAGAAATAGACTTTTTGAAAAAGGATATGTAGAAATTGATCATATCCTGCCGTATAGTCAAACATTTGATGACTCATACAATAATAAGGTACTCGTACTTGCTCAAGAGAATCAGCATAAACGCAATAGAACGGCGCATGAATATGTAGAATCTAAGGGTGGTGAGTTTTTACATAAATATGAGGAGATTATAAAAGGCACTTATAAAATTTCGTCTACAAAGCGTGATAATTTATTAAAGGGGAAACTCACGCAAGAAGATATGGAGGGATTTAAAGAGAGAAACTTAAGTGATACAAAATACATCACGCGTTTTATGAAGAATTTTCTAGAAAATAATCTTGAGTTTTCATCAAAATCCAATAGTTTAAAAGTATATACGGTAAAAGGCGCTTTGACGGCAAAGCTTCGAGGTATCTGGGGAATCACAAAAATAAGAAGTGAAAGTGATATACATCACGCCATAGATGCTGCAGTTGTCGCTGTAGCGACTAAGTCTGCAGAGCATTTTGTGGAGAATTTACAAAAATTGAGTGTGAAATCCGTTAATTTAAAGACGGGAGAGTACTTCGAAAATAGTAAGGATTTAGAAACGTATCGAATGGCAGAGCTCAAAATGAAGATACCTCAACCTTGGGCACATTTTAGAGATGAGCTAGAATACAGAGTGGCGGAAAATGGAATTGAAGCGCTTAAGAATGAGGCAACACGAAGTTATATGAAGTATTCACAAGAGTTTGTGAATACCTTAAAGCCTATTTTCGTCTCAAGAATGCCAAATCATAAAGTGACGGGGCCAGCGCATCAAGAGACTTATCGTAGTAGTAAGCATTTGCAAGATGAAAAGTCTACAGTAAAAACACCTCTAACCAAGCTGACCTTTAAGAATATCGATGATATTGCTAATGCAGAGAGCGATACTCTTTTGGTAAATGCTTTGAAAGTAAGACTGGAAGAATATTCGGGAGATGGTGTTAAAGCCTTTGCCAAAGCATTTTATAAACCAAAATCAGATGGAAGTCAGGGACCATTGGTAAGAAGTGTAAAACTTCTTTCAGTTCAAAAAGGGGGCGTTCCCGTTCTTAAAGGAGACGCAATTGCAGATAGAGCTTCGATGGTGAGAATTGATATATTTTCTAAGAAAAATGCTAAAGGAAAGGAACAGTTTTATATTGTTCCAATCTATGTCGCCGATACAGTCAAAAAGGAGCTTCCTAATAATGCGATAGTTGCCAACAAATCACACTCGGAGTGGATAGAGATGGATGCTGAGTATGGATTTAAATTTAGTCTGTACCCTAATGATTTAGTTAGATTAGAAATGAAAGAGGAAAAAAATTTTTACTATTATAAAGGTGTAGATGTATCTACGGGCGCAATTAGTTTGGATGATATTTTGGGAAGATTGGAGAAAGATACAAGGAAAGGAATCAAAAGTCCGGAAAAATTTGAAAAATGGGGTGTGGATGCTCTCGGAAATATTGCAAAAATCAAAAATGAAAAGAGGCTCTCATTTCGATAAGGAGGTTAGATGGCATTTAGAAATATCCTTATTTCAAACCATGTAAAACTCTCGGTAAAAAATGGGCAACTGCTTGTGGAGAAGGCGGGGGATATTACCCCCATTCCACTTGAGGATATATTTGCATTGGTGGTAGATGAGCCAACCGTTTATTTCTCTACAGCACTGCTCTGCAAATTGGCGAATTTCAACATCTTACTCTTTGTGTGTGATGAAAAGCATCTGCCACATGGTATATTTCAGGGATTTCAGCAACATTCAAGACAGTATAAGGTTGTGAAAAGTCAGTTAGAGATCCCCAAACCTCTTGAAAAGCAGGTGTGGCAAGCAATCATAAAACAAAAGATCATCAATCAAGCTAGAACTTTAGAAAAGCTAGAATTAGAATTTGAAAAAGTAGAAAATATTGCAAAACTGGTAAAATCAGGGGATAGTGATAATCGAGAGGGGTATGCAGCAAAAGTATATTTTGAAATACTTTTTTCACGGCAGATGACACGGAGGTGCGAGCATGTTGTTAACAGTGCGCTCAACTATGCTTACGCTGTCGTAAGAGGGGCAATTGCGCGTGAGTTGGTGGGATATGGATTTTTACCGTGCATTGGGATTAACCATGAGAGCGAGCTAAATAATTTTAACTTAGCAGATGACTTTATAGAACCCTTTAGACCTTTAGTAGATTACTATGTGTTAAAATACGTCGCCCTTGAAAATGATCTGCTTGTGATTGAAGATAAACGGAAAATTCTTGAGATACTTACTTTTGATGTTTCAGTTGAGAGTGAAAGCTATTGGGTTATGAATGCTGTATCGGCTATGGTGAAAAGCTTTTCTACTACGCTGAGAACAGGCACTTTAGAACTTAAAATGCCAACATTTTTATAACACTTATTGAGAGAGGAAATATGCCAAAATTTATGCAACTTTTAGTTTTTTTTGATTTGCCCGTAGTGGCACTAACGGATAGAAAAAATTATGCACGGTTTAGAAAATTTTTACTCAATGATGGGTATCAAATGATCCAATTCTCTGTGTATTCAAGAGTGTGTGGGGGAATGGATGGTGTGGAAAAGCATCGAAGACGGCTTTCACACAATTTGCCCCCCAAAGGATTTGTACGTTCCTTAATACTGACAGACAAACAATTTTCTGCAATAGAGTTTTTGGTAGGACTTGAAAAGAAGGCTGAATCGCTTCGACCAGATATATTAACACTTTTTTGAAAAAACATTAAAAGTGTAGAAAAAATGTGCTTCAACAAGGAATTTTCATAAAACAAAAACCCCAGTAAATGCGTCCATTTACTGGGGTTTTTGTGTCACCTATTATACCATATCCAAATTTACTAGGGAACTATAAC
>JAPLKR010000004.1 GCA_026387965.1 Fusobacteriota bacterium
CGGTTTTATTAATGTTATTTTTATCAAGAAGCAGAGAGTATATGGCAGATTCAGGGGCTGTTGAGTTAATGAGAGACAATACACCAATGGCTCGAGCGCTTTTGAAGATTTCTAAAGATCATGAGGCTCATCAAGCGTCATATTCGAGAGCTTACCAAAATGTACCTGGCGAGTATATTAGGCATCAAGCTTATATTTTTGATCCCCTTCAAGCTGGAATAAGTTCAGGAAATTCTGTAGGAGAAATTTTTTCAACACACCCCAGTATTGAAAATCGCCTAAGAAAACTTGGATATGAGGTGAAGAGTGATTAAAAGCCTGAAAGGGTATTTAATTCTTTATTGTGTAACAGCTGTTATCTCAATGATACTTTTTACGGTTGCACTGTGCCAGGGCATTGCAATATTTGTTGATACATACTATTTTTCATCGAACAATTTAAGTATTGTGGGCCAAAACTCAGTTAAGGTTCAAGGAATAGTTATGGCGCTGACGCTGTTTATTATAGCTTTAGTCATATTTATACTTTCAATAATATTTTCAATGATACTCTTATATTATTTTTGGGAAAGTATTAAGGACGGAAGTAGTACAAGAATTTCGCCTGGAAAGGCTGTTGGTTTTATGTTTATTCCCTTTTTTAATCTTTACTGGTCATTTCAGGCATACGTAGGACTTTCGGCTGATATGAAGTCCTATCTTGAAGAGAATAAAATTAGCGCAAGAGCTCCCTCTAACTTGGTCGGAGGTGGGATTGTCATTCTCAGTGTTTTTCTTGTATTTTCTGCCAAAGGGGTGATCATACTCTTGTGGATTTCAATTATATTAAATATGTTATTTTTGTTTCAAGGATATAGTGCAGTTAAAGCAATTTACGAAGCGGAAGATCGCTAAAAACGGAGGATAAAATGACTAAATGGATAATTATTATCATAGTTATTGTGATTATAGTGTTTGTGATTGCAACCTATAATACTTTAATAAGAATGATTGAGACGATTAAGAACAATGAAAAGCAAATTGATATTCAGTTAGATAGAAGGTACAAAGTATTTGAAAATTTAATTTCAGTTGTAAAAAAATATATGGATTATGAGCAATCTACATTGAAAGATGTAGTTAAGCTAAGAAATCAGGCTCAATCAGCACAAGCAAGTGGTGATAGTGAGACTCGTATGGAAGCCGAAAATCAAATTTCCAAACTACTTGGTGGGATTAACCTAGTATTTGAACAGTATCCTGATCTAAAAGCCAATCAAAATGCGTTACAACTTCAAGAAGAAATAGTAAGTACTGAAAATAAACTTGCCTTTGCAAAACAAGCTTTTAATGATTCTGTTCAATCGTATACCCAAACTAAAAAGAGTTTTTTTCAACAAATTGTAGTGGGGATTTTCAAAAGTTTAAATCAAAACTTCAGTTATTGGAGTTTAGATGTTGAAGATAAGAAAGCTAAGGAAGCCTATCAAGTGAAATTTTAGTAGTCCGAAAGGGCTACTTTTTTCACATAACTTAAAGTATGTAAGTGACGTATTGAACGTGAAAATCGATAATAATAGAGGAAAGAAAAGTTGTGCATATGCTTAACGCTCCTCGACTGTTTTTTTAAAGTGGGGTGAAAATTCTTAGTTTAGATGAGGAAATAATAACTGCGTGTTCTATGAATCCACAGTGGAGTAAGAGGCTTAGAAGTCAAAACAGTGATAATCAAATTAAAAGAAAACCTCGCACTTTTTTGTGCGAGGTTTTTACATTTTAACTCGAGTAATGATACCATGGAGCTTAGAAGGTTTAATTCGATAAAACTCAACATAAGAAGGGGTAAGTTTTTTGATTAAAGAGTAGAGTTTCCAGATAAAACTTCTACTTTGAATGTGCTCTATTCCATAAAATATTACAGTGGGTTTTAAATTATTTTTTAACATAAGTGAATTTACATTTGGCTGAATTTTATAGCCATGTTCAATTACAAATCTTTGAAAACCTGGAGCTACTGGTGGCTCAAAGTAGCAGTTTGTACCAAAAGGCTCTTCAGTAATAATTATGGATAAAATTACATTTTTCTCGTAAATAATATTGTTACTATAAAATAGCCTATTAATAAAAGGTGGTAAAAATCGAATATCACGAGTTAAAAATAAGGCGGTTCCAGGAATAACCGGTTGAGTACTATAATAGTGGTTATAACGTTCTAGAAAATTCTCTAATCTTACAGATTTGAGTTTTCCATAGAGTCTACGTTGACCAAAAGTGTAAACTAACGTTATAATGAGTGGAACAATTCCAATTAAAATTGACCAATAAGCACCTTGAGTGATTTTTGTCATGGTAGCAATAAAGAACAGTACATATACCAATGTTACAATGACAGAAAAAATAAATTTCATACGTTTTCTTTTTAAGAATAAATACCATGTAGCTAAAATCCCCGTAATTACCATGGTTCCAAGGACTGCAAATCCATATGCGGCAGCTAGTTTATCTGAAGTTTTAAAAAGAACCATAAGTAGAATAATTAAAAAGAGTAGGAGCCAGTTAACGGAATCAATATAGATTTGAGATTTTAATTCATTTGAAGTATATTTGACTCGAAGAAGAGGAAATATACGTGTATTAATACCTTGATATATTATGGCAAAGAGGCCACTAATGATCGATTGTGATGCAATAACAGTTGCAATAATGCAAATAATTAAAAATGGTACATAGAGAAGTTGCGACTCTTTATAAATCATGGAGTACAAAATATTTTGATTATTGTGAGTTGAGAGCAAGAATGCGCCTTGACCACAGTAGTTTAATACTAAAGCAATACATACAAAAAACCATGCTTGAGTAATAGGCTTCTTACCAATATGGCCCATATCTGCATAAAGTGCTTCCCCACCTGTAGCACAGAGAATAACTTCAGCAAGTGAAAGAAAACCAACGATCTTATTATGCCAAAGAAAGGTGAGTGCATAGTACGGATTAATTGCATATAAAATATGTGGGAAGTAAAAAATCCCGATAAGACCAGATATAGCGATGGCCAGAAACCAAATCACCATAAGAGGACCAAATAATTTTGCAATAGCATCAACGCCTTTTCTTTGAAATGAAAATAAGAAGATACAAATAATGATAGCGATGATAATGATGACCCAATTTTGAATATTTTGAAACCCAGGAATCAAATTAATTCCTTCAGTAGCACTTAGAATTGACATGGCAGGTGTAATAACACCGTCCCCAATTAAACATGAGAGGCCAAGCATTGAAAGAATAAGCACAACAAGAGCACTTTTTCCCCTTTTAAGATACGGGCGTAAAATCTCAGCGAGAACTACAGTTCCTCCTTCACCATTTTTATTAATTCCCATTGCAAGCCAAACATGACCAATAGTTACAATAATCATAAGCGTCCAGAAGATAAGAGAAATAATTCCAAAAACATTTTCTTTTGTGATTGGAATAAATATAAAGATGACGGTTAACGTATAAATAGGACTTGTACCTAAGTCACCAAAAACAATTCCTAATGCTTTAATAACTTTTTTCACTGAATGCATTTTTCCTCCTGATAATTATATTATTATAACATTTAATAGGAATTTTTAATACAAAGTATAGTAAAAAAATAATATAAAAACGCCACCTTTATGAGACTTTCATCTAAAAAGTGACGCTAAATAAAGACTTATTTCTTTTTCTTTTTACTTCCAATTTTTTTATATATAATAGGAAGTATGGCGAAAATGAGTAGTAGTAGTAACGGGATAAAGATAGCAGGAGACATAAAATCTTTTATATCTATTGAGTCTGATTTTGCTATTTTCCCCAGATGCGCGCCTATACAAACCCAAATAATTGTTCCTGGTAATATTCCTATAAGAGTTGAAGTGAAAAATATTCTAATTGGAATATTCAAAACTGCTGCTAGAACAGTTGTGACTTCGAAAGGAAGGATGGGAATAAATCGCAAAATGATCAGATAGAGTAGGGCATTATCTTCAATATCGTGTGTAATATTTGGCATTTTACCAGCAAATTTTTTCTCAGCCCATTCACCAAATACGAGCTTAATAGCTAAATATAGTAAAGTCGCACCAACAGTTGCACAAACTGTTGCGAGTAGACTTCCAAACCACGCACCGAAAAGAAAGCCCGCTAAAAGATTAAAAATAACTAAAACAGGTAGACCACATGCAATTGTAACAATACAGAGAAAACAATAGAGAAAAATTGCTTGAAATAGATGTGCGTGTGAAAAATTCAATATTTTGTCTCTGTGGGTTGCAATATATTTAATACTGAGATAATCCAATACATGTTCATGTAACATAAAAATAATTACAATGATAATTAAGACTATAGGAATAAATTTTAGATATTTTTTCATAATTTCTCCTTAAAAATTACTTTAGGCCATTTTTTAATTTCTTCAATAAAAGAGTTACACGTTCCAAAGAGTTGAAATGAGAAACAGTTCTGATAAATATCCACAACATGTAAACTATAAAATAAAATAATTTGATTTTCATAAGCTAGTGACACTTCACCTAACGAATTTAAATGAATATTACATGTCAACTCTGGCGATAAAGCTATATTCATTTTAGATATACATTGACAGAGATAAAAAAACATCATAATATCATCACCTCATCATATATTAGTTTATCATAGTTTTCACAAAATGCATACTAGAAGATTTAATTTTGCTATGAAAAAATAAAAATTAGTGTAGAGTCGAAGTAATAGAAGTTAATTTAAATAATATAATGTGATATAATTTAACTATATAAATTTGTAAAAAGAAAAAAGCAATTATTTAAAAATTAAAATGGGATACAAGGATGTAATGAAAAATACCGCCATTTATTGAGAATAAAAAGCTGAAAAAGTGCAAATGATTCATAAAATAATATGTAGTAATTTAATAAATTTCATAGATTTCCTGAAATTATTTTAAAATCTGTGAAATTCATTTTAAATAAAAAAGGAGAAATGAATGAAAAGTGTGTTATCGATTGATTTTACAAATAAAAACTCACTTATTCGTGCAGGGGAGTTATTGAAGAAATCAGATTTAGGAATAGAAGTTTCAAGGATTATGCCTTCAGAATATAGTAAAATTAAAAAAGAGTTTGGAACTGACCATAAAGAGGTTTCTTTAATTAGTATAGATACATTTATATCGACTACAAATTTTGTAGAAGAAAATCATTATTTAAAGCAATTTGGAGTTGCTTTGGATATTGGAAGCCAATTAAAGTGTGAAAATTTTCTGTGTGAGCTTGATTTAATTGCGGTTAATGGGGAAGTACCAAAATTATCAAGTCGAGTTCATGAAAATGAGATAATAAAAAATTCCCTTGAACTACTTTCAAATATCAAACGTGTTTCAGAAATTAGGAAGAAAAAATTTTTTATTTTCCCACTAAGCATTTTATCAAGTAAAACACTTTTCGAGAGAGTATCTGAGTTATCGGAAATACTTGATTTTATTCAGGCACGCCAAATTAAGATTGCTCTTGAAATAAAAATAGATGATCTGGCCGAAGTTGAAAAGATCTTAGTGACTTTTTCAAACAAAATAGGTTATATTAGAATTGTTGAAGCGAAAAGTATTATTGAGAGCACTTTTTTAAGTGATTATCTTTCTTCAATTGATTTTTTAAGCATTAAATTA
>JAPLKR010000014.1 GCA_026387965.1 Fusobacteriota bacterium
TTTGATATCGCTATGGCGACGAGTGGTGGCGTGTCATGTGAAGAGATTTCGCCCAAAACGCTGCAATCTAAACTGGTTGAAAATCTCTATTTTGTAGGTGAAGTTTTAGATATTGATGGTGACACAGGTGGTTACAATATCCAGTTCGCCTTTTCAAGTGGCTACAAAGCCGCGCAAACTATAATAAAAAAGGAGTATGTAAAATGAGAAAGATGAGATTAATTGACTGTGAGCTCTCGAATGAGAAAGCTTTAGAAATTTTGCAAAAAGGAGTATTTGGGACGTTAGCTATTTCAGATGTCGAAGGATATGCCTATAGCGTGCCTCTTAACTATGTTATGCTTTCTGATACCTTATATTTTCATTGTGCAAAGGAAGGTAAAAAATTAGAGGGGATTATAAAAAATCCAAGTGTGAGTTTTTCTGTTGTAACAGTTTCTAATATTAAGGACAAAGAGTTTACGACCGAGTATGAGAGTGTCATTGTCTTCGGGAAAGCATATAAAGTAGAAGTCGAAGAAGAAATAATGGATACATTAAAAGCATTGATATTGAAATATTCACCAGAGTATCTGAGCGAAGGAGATTTATATATTCAAAAATTTAAGAGAGCCACACAAGTTGTAGGAATTAAAGTTTCACATTTTACCGCTAAGGCCAACGATTAAGAAGGAGAAATATAAGTGACAAATTAAAAAAAGATAGCATGGATTGCTAGGCAAAGCGAAGAACAAAAATTGATGGTCGAAATGCTTGAAAATGAGTACTCCATTGAAAAATATTTAAAGATAGAGCAGCCGTTTCAAGAAAAAACATTAAACTCATTCGAGTGTATTTGTTTAGATATAGACACTTTTAAACACATTGTCGAAAAAAAGGAAAATTCTCATAAAATAATGAGAGCGCTACAAACACATAGTATTCCGCTTATTGTATTTTCCAAGGAACGCTCTAGGGATTTAGAGAGTGAAATGCTGCGAAGCGGCGCATTTGATTTTATCACCTTTCCGATTAATTTAAAATGTGCTATTGCACGAATTGATAAATCCATTCAATATCGAGAACATGAAATGTTGTTAAAAGAGATTGCTAAAATACGTTCTTATGAAGTAGAAAGACTACAGATAAATTTTGTTAGGCTTCTCAATTTGGTGGAAGAAAATAAGGGATCAGAAACCATGTCTCATCTCAAGCGACTTCAAAATTATTGTGTAATTATAGGAAAGTCTCTCAGAAAAGAAAAAAGATATAGAAAAATTATTAGTGATAGATTTTTTAAATATATCTATGCGTTGGCTCCTATGCATGATATTGGAACGGTTACACTTCCTGAAAGTATTGTGTTGAAATACGCAAGTGGCAATATAAATTCGACAGAATATGAAGTTTATAAAAACCATGCGAGAAAGGGTGGAGAGATAATTGATCAAATTTCTGAAGGTATTGAAGATAATTTCTTTCTTGATATAGCTTATGAACTTGCTCAATCACATCAGGAGTATTGGACAGGCGTGGGATATCCTGATGTGTTAGTGGGAGATGAAATACCACTATCTGCTCAACTTCTTAGAATTTCTGAAGATTATAATGTTATGGTTCAAAAAGATGCCTATCGTTCACATAATAATAATAGAATCACCAAAACACATAAAGAGGCCGTAGATTATATCATATCTCAAAAAAACATATTATACTCACCGGAATTGGTAGAGGCCTTTCTCTCCGTAGAAGAGGTTATTGAAAAAATTACTTAACAATTTCAAGTACTTTTAGGGGGAGCTATGAAAAAAAAAATATTACTATTTTTAATTTTGCTTATCAGTAGTGTGGTATTTTCTAAAAATATAGATATAGATGGAATTAGTACGCTAACGCTTATCAATAAAAATGGTGATACAAGCGTGGTGTTTGATAAATCAGCAAAAATGTGGGTAACAGGCTACAATACTAAAGAGCTACCTCTTGACATTACATCGGTTAATGGTGAGATGACAATTATTACGAATCCAGGAAATAGAAATCTTCCGACTATGTTAACAATTATGCTTCCAAAGGGAAGTTCGCTTGCCAATATAAAAATTATCTCTGTTAATGGAAGGGTTAATATTGAAAATTTTCCCAGTTATATGGGTCTTAATGTAGATGCAAAAATTGGAACAATTACTTATTATGGAGCATTGAATAATCTCCATGTTTTTTCACGTGGAGGCATATTTTATAATGGAACATCTTTAAATGATGCGATAACTTATACCTGGCAGTCAGGCTCAGGGACACTCAAAAGCATACATGGTCAAATGAATGATGTATGGATAACAAAGCCTGTAAATTGAGGTACTTATGAAATCTTATAAAATAGTATTTGTTCTAGTTATTTTTTGTTTTCTGATCATGGTTACTAATGCTGAAAGTTTTGGTAGTGGGAGTCAAGTGAATTTAAGTCAAGTAAACTATATTAAAATTGGTATATTTTCAGATTTGCATGCTAATCTGCCAGCTATAAAAGCCATAATGGAAAAGTTTACGAGCGAGGGTTGCAGTGAAATATATTGTTTAGGAGATATAATTGATATCGGTCCCTATCCTAGAGAGACTTTAAAATACCTTTCTCAGTATAATAATATTGTATATATTAATGGAAATCATGAGCTGTATAATTTAAATGGGGTTCCAAAAGAGTTATATGGAAAGTATGAATATATTGCGATGTCGCTTCATAGCGACTGGACAAGAACACAATTGAAAAATTTCCCTACTCAAACTTTTTCAACACAACCCACTGAGTTATATGTACAATTATATGGAACAAAACTCTATTTTGTTCACTGGCCATTATTAAATAGCTGTGAACAGTATCCGTACAAAAAAGTAATTAAAACCCCAACGAGCCAACAGTTGAGTTCACTATTTGATGGAGTTGATGCAGATATTATATTTTATGGACATAATCACCAGGCTTTGGTGAAAAAAATCGATAATGTTACCTATGTTAATCCTGGGAGTGCTGGTGTTTCAAATAATTCTAAGGTAAGCTGTTGTATTGTAACAGTTTATGAAAATGGAAAGTATGAAATTCAAAGTTATCAAGTTGAATATCCTCGTAGCGAGGTATTGAAAGGTTTTATGACTAAACAACCACTAGGATGGCGCTACATTTGGGATAAATATTATACTTATTAGTAGATAATTGGAATTAATGGAGGAAAAATGACACACTTCAAAGAAAAATATAGAAAAAGAGCAAGTCATGAAATGGAGCTTATCAATCTACTAAAGGGAATTGACACAACGAATGCTGATGATAGTTGGAGAGTACTAAGAATTCAATCAGAAATTGTTGAAGGATTTGATGGAATGAGAATGGTTGGACCAGCTGTATCAATGTTTGGATCCGCGCGTGTTAAAGAGGATCATCCTTATTATCAGATGTCGATGGAACTTGCAAACAAACTTTCAAAAAAAGGTTTTTCAGTTATTACAGGTGGTGGGCCGGGAATTATGGAGGCAGGCAATAGAGGAGCACACGGAGAAAAAGGTGCTTCTGTTGCCCTTAATATAGAGCTGCCTCATGAACAAAAAGGAAATGATTTTCAGGATATTTCTTTGGATTTTAAATATTTTTTTGTTAGAAAATTGATGTTTGTAAGATATGCATTTGCTTTTATCGTTTGTCCAGGCGGATTTGGAACCATTGATGAACTTTCAGATGTATTGACCTTGATGCAAACGGGAAAAATTGAAAGCGTTCCTATTTTTCTTTTAGGAAAAAACTTTTGGGAGCCGATGATAGAGTTTTTTAAAACCTCAATGCTTTCGGAAAAAATGATAAATTTAGAGGACTTAAACCTTTTGACCGTAACGGATGACCTTGATTTAATAGTTTCAAAAATTGAGTGTGCTTATAAAACTAAGAGTGCCAAATGTAGCGAAGTTGGGAAGTAGGACTATTATGAACGAAGTACATAGCGAAAAGGCAATAATATTTTTAAAAACACTACCCATGAATACCATTTTTGTGCAAACAATTCTTAGAGGGAAGTCAAAGGGGAAATATTTCTTTGATTCTAGTGATACTCCAGAATTTTTATATGTAAGACTTGACTATGCAATGTCATTTTTGTGTATTTTAAAGTCACATATTTTAGAAGAGGATATAGAAAAAGCTCTTGAATTTTATAAAAAAATAAAGTCTAATTATTCTAAAACTGAACTGCTTCAAGTATATCCTTTTGAACTTAAAACGCGAATTATGCTTGAATTTCCTCATGGTGTTGATCACAAAAGAGTTAATTTTACTTTTCACAAAGAGCAGTTTCAAGAAATCTACCTAAATGCTCAAAAAAAATACGACTTTCAAGAATTGATTTTTACAAAAATATTAAGGAAAGTAGCGACGGAGGAAGCTTTTAATTTCGAAGGCGTAGTCGTTCCAAAATATTTTTGGGAAAATGAGGTTTTTGAGAATGACGGTAGTGGGTGTGGAGTTTTTATTAATAAAAAACTTGTAACACTGGCTTTTTCTGCGATGAGATTTGAAAATGAAGTAGAGATAGGTATTGAAACTCTAGAAGAGGTTCGTGGCAGAAATTATGCATTTTATGCTTGCCTCAACTATATTCAACTTCTCTTAAAAAATGGATTAGTTCCAATATGGTCGTGTAAGGGAAGTAACGTGCCTTCCAAAAAATTAGCTAAAAAGCTTGGGTTTTCAGTACGGTTTGAGATTCCTTATATTGAACTTTAACTTTTGTAAGGTATTACGATTGAAAAAAGCGATGTTTTAACGGTAAAGGTTATGGTCGCCCGCTTAATAATATAGCAAAATATGGAGAAATAATGGATGAATTGGGACATAGAAAACGTTTGAGAGATAAATTTTATACAGTTGGACTTTCGGCACTGCTTAAATATGAGAGGTTAGAACTGCTTTTAACTTACTCGATTCCTAGAAAGGACTGCAAACGTATCGCAAAAGAACTTCTGAAAAAATTTCAGAGTATACATGAAGTGCTTTATGCAAGTCCAGAAGCCCTTCAAGCTATTGATGGTGTTGGGTTAGAGTGTGTAAAATTTTTGAAATTTATAAAGGGCTTATACCTTGAAGAATTTAATAGAATATCACCACCATTAGTGCTTGAAAGTAGCGAAGTTTTTGAATTTTTAAAATCAAAATGTAATTTTTCAAATGAAAATTTTTTTGTGTTGATGTTTTCAAAAAATAATCAAATGATTCACCATATTGTATTTGAAGGTGAATTTAAAGATAGCATTTTAATTGATGTAAAAAAAATTCTTAAAGAATCTCTGATTATGGAAGCTTTTAGCATCATAGTAGCCCATAATCATATGTGTGAAGTAAATCCATCGAAGGAAGATAGTGAGTTTACCTCTCTTCTGAAAGCACAGTTGGATTTGGTTGGAATTAAACTTTTAGATCATATAATTGTTACGCGTGATAGTCAGCTTAGTTTTCGAGAATCAAAACTGCTTTAAATTGAGATTATTAAAATTTGACAATTAGGTTAAATAAGTGTAAAATATACAAATGTGGAGGATAATATGGATAAACGTATAGGAACACTATCGCTTTTTTTAAATTCCCAAAATGTTATTTCGCAGGTGAATACACTTTTGAGCGAATATTCTGAAATTGTATGTGCAAGACTTGGAATGCCATATCGTGAGAAGAATATTTCCGTTATTATGCTCGTAATTGATGGAACAACGGATGAAATTGGCGCGTTAACGGGGAAACTTGGAAATATTGATGGTATACAAGTAAAAGCGGCACTCGCAAAGTAATAATTTAAGACCTGCTTACAAGGAAGTATCTGAGTTAAAAGGGTTATAGTTATAAGGATAGTTTTGAGAATATTTATTTCTGACACTTAAGTGAAGGATTAAATTTGTTTTAGAACACACTTTTGCTATGACCTCATGAAGAGGTCATTTTTTAATTTTAGGAGGTTGAAATGCAAAGTTGGCAAGAAGAAGTTGAAGAAAAGAGTTTTGTAAATAATAGTTTAATTCACTCACTGATGGGAAAATACCAAGCAAGCAGCGAAGTGGATTTCAGACGTATCATGGAGAAAACTAAAACTGGGGTGCGGCTTGAACTTGAAGATGTTGCCATCCTTATTGGTTCTAAAGCACCGCACCAAGTAGAGGAGATTTTAGAAGCAGCAAAAGCGATGAAAGAGCGTGTATATGGAAACCGTGTGGTGATATTTGCGCCGCTTTATCTTGGAAATAAGTGTATCAATCATTGCGTATACTGTGGATTTAAATGTACCAATACAGAGATTTTAAGAAAAACGCTGACTATTCCTGAAGTTCAAGAGGAAGTAAAAGTTTTAGAGAGTGAAGGCCATAAGCGTCTCATTTTGGTATATGGAACCCATCCTGATTATTCGGCGCGTTATATTGCTGATACAGTTAAAGCGACTTATGAAGCTAAAGTTGGAAATGGTGAGATTCGCCGTGTTAATATTAATGCAGCACCTTATAGTGTTGAAGATTTTAAAATTATAAAGGAATCTAATATTGGAACTTTTCAAATTTTTCAGGAGAGTTATCACGAAGAAACATATAAAAAGGTACACCCAATGGGGGAAAAATCTAATTTTAAATGGAGACTTTTTGGACTAGATAGAGCTCAAAAAGCGGGTATTGATGATGTAGGAATCGGTGCACTTTTTGGTCTATATGATTGGAGATTTGAAGTGTTGGGTCTCATGTCCCATGTCATTCATTTAGAGGAGAGATTTAATGTTGGACCACACACGATATCTTTTCCAAGAATCAATGAAGCTATCGGGAATTCTGTGCTTGAAAAAAACATCGTAAGTGATGAGGATTTCAAAAGGATTATAGCTATACTTAGACTTGCTGTCCCATATACAGGGCTCATTTTAACTGCACGAGAGACGCCTGAACTTAGAAAAGAGTGTATGAAGCTTGGTGTTTCTCAAATCGATGCAGGGACACAAATTGAACTGCAAGGGTATACAAAGCACAAAAAAGAGCAAGATTTGACAAGAGAACAATTTTTTATTGCAGACTCGCGCTCACTAGATGAAATTATGTGTGAACTTATGGGGGGGGGATTTGTACCTTCATTTTGTACAGCGTGCTACCGTTTAGGACGAACAGGAGAGCATTTTATGGAATTTTCGAAACCTGGATTCATACATGAATTTTGTACGCCTAATGCTATGCTTACGCTAAAAGAGTATCTTAATGATTTTGGAAGTGAAACCGCAAAAAAAATTGGGGTTCAGTTGATATTAAATGAGATTGAAAAAGCAACACTTCCAGAGCCTATTAAACAAAATATTAAAACAAAACTTTTGGAAATTGATTTGGGAACACGGGATTTATATTATTAATTGATGAGGTGTAGTGTGAGAGTTGAAAGTGATTTTTTAGGAGAAAAAAATCTTGTGGATAGTGAGCTTTATGGGGTTCAAACAAAACGGGCGTTAGAAAATTTTGCTATTCGCTATTCGAGAGCTAATATTGACTTTGTCTATAATTTAGTTTTAGTAAAAATTGCTTCAGCACGTGCAAACTTTAAAGTAAAAAAACTCTCAAAAGAGAAATTAGATATGATAGAGACGGCGAGTAAAGAAATTTTGAGTGGGAAATATGACTCTCAATTTGTCACACCAGCCATTCAAGGAGGTGCAGGCACTTCGCTTAATATGAATGTAAATGAAGTGGTGTGCAATGTAGCGCTCATTAGTCGTGGGTACCAACTTGGGCAGTATGATATTTTACACCCTTTAGATGATGTAAATATGAGCCAGTCTACCAATGATAGTGTCCCTACAGCATTAAAAATTACGGCAATTAAGAAGCTTAACACACTTGTAGATGAACTTATGGAGCTACAAATGGTACTTCAAGAAAAGGAACAAGAGTTTGCGAGTGTTAAAAAGCTTGGAAGAACTCAACTTAAAGATGCAGTTGAAACAACTTTAGGCGCTAGTTTTGGGGCCTTTGCCGAAAGCATCTCTAGAGATCGTTGGAGACTGTATAAAGCAGAAGAGCGATTAAGACAAGTAAATATGGGGGGGACAGCTATAGGGACAGGTGTAGGAACAACCCCAGAGTATCAATTTTATGTGGTGGATGAGCTACAAAAGCTGACTTCACTTGGCATCTCGAGAGCGGAGAATTTAATTGATGCTACGCAAAATTTAGATACGCTTGTTGAAGTGAGTGGACTTCTTAAAACTTTGGCCGTTAATTTAAGCAAAATATCCAATGATTTAAGACTTATGGATTCGGGGCCACATAGCGGACTTTCAGAAATTCAACTTCCACCACTACAGCCTGGAAGCTCTATTATGCCAACTAAAATTAATCCTGTGGGTCCAGAGTTTGTAAAACAAATTTATTTTAGAGTGTTTTCAAATGATGTCCTCATTTCAATGGCCGCTGCTGAAGGTGAGTTTGAACTGAATGCCTTTTTCCCAATTATTGCAGATTCGCTTTTAGAGAGTCTTGAAATCCTAACCGATGGAGTGAAATTCTTAAGCGAAAAAGTGATTAGAGGGATTATCGCTAATCGTGAGAGATGTCAAGAGTATGTTGAAAAAAGTAGTATTAAAGC